>NZ_JADZGH010000020.1:0-2406 GCF_015865005.1 Rhodococcus sp. CX | reverse complement strand
TTCGGCGCCCTTGACCGCGTGCACGCTCAGATGTCCGGTGCTCGCCAGCGCACGGACCAGGAACGTCTTTCCGCAGCCCGGCGGCCCGTACAGCAGCACGCCGCGCGGCGGATCGACGCCGAGCCGCGCGAACGAATCGGGATGCTGCAGCGGCCACAGCACGGCTTCGGTCAGGGCCTGCTTGGTCTCGACCATGTCGCCGACGTCGTCCAGGGTCACGCTGCCGATCGCGAGTTCCTCGGTACCCGAGCGGGAGAGGGGACGGATCACCTCGAGCGCGCCGAGCAGGTCGTCGTGCAGCAGCACCGGATCCGCGTCGTCGCGGCTCGCCCGGGACGCCGCCCGCAGCGCCGCCTCCCGGCAGAGTGCGGCGAGGTCGGCGGCGACGAACCCGGGGGCGCGCGCGGCGATCGCGTCGAGCTTGAGCCCCTCGGACGGCACGGTGCGCAGCAGCACTTCGAGCAGCGCCCGGCGGGTCGCGCCGTCGGGCAGCGGCAGGTTGAGTTCGCGGTCGCAGATCTCGGGGGAACGCAGCCGCGAATCGACCGCGTCGGGGTGGGCGGTCGTCGTGATCAGCGCGACGCCGGGAGTGTCGACGACACGGCGCAGCACGTCGAGGATCAGCGTCGACACCGGTTCCGCGGGGTCGGGGAGCAACGTGTCGATGTCGGTGATCAGCAGCACGCCGCCGCCGGCCACGGCGTCGGCGGCGGCACTCACGCGACGGAGCCGTTCGTCGGCGGCGAGCGCACCGATCCCGGGGCCGTCGACCTCCACGACCTTCCGGTCGGCCAGGACCGCGCGGGCCAGCGTGGCCTTGCCGACTCCGGCGGGACCGGTGACGAGCACTCCCAGGTGCGGGGACGCACCGAGGGTGCGCAGCAGCTCGGGTTCGTCGAGGGCCAGTTTCAGCCATTCGGTGAGCCGCGCGACCTGGGCCTGCACACCGACCAGGTCTTCCGGCGGCGGTGCGGCAGCGCGTTCCGGTTCGGTGAATCCTGCGTCGGAACCCGCGAGCGCGGGTGCGCTCGGCGCGGCTTTCCGGGGGTGACCGCCCCACGTCACCGCGGTGTTCGGTTGCACGCTGACCGGTCCGGCCGGGTCCACGGCGGCCACCGTCAGCAGTTCCGAGGTCCAGGCGACGCCGAACGTGCGCGACAGGGTGCGTGTGGTGTCGGCGCTGCTCGTCCCGGGACCGAGGTCGCGGGGAAGCAGTGATACGGCGTCACCGACGGTGACGACCTTCCCGAGCAGCGCCTGGCGCAGCGTCGTGTCGCTGATGGAGTGGGTGGCCAGCGACGACCCCGTGACGGACACGGACCGGGCGCCGTACACGGTGGCGGGTGCGACGACGACGGTGGCGTTCTCCCGCAGGCCCGTGTTCGACAGGGTGACGTCGTCGAGCAGGATCGTGCCGGTGGGGGTGCCGGCGGGGGCCAGTCCGGCGACGGCCGCGGTCCGGCGGGAGCCGACCAGTGCGATCGCATCCCATTCGCGCAGGCCGAGCGCGGTCAGCGCTTCCGGGTGCAGGCGGACGACGCCGCGGCGTGCATCCGCCGCGGAGGTGTTGAGCCGGACGGTCAGCGCGAGTTCAGCGGTGGTCACCCGCCGAGCCTAGAACGTACTCACCGTCCGCGCGGGCGACGCAGCCCGAGGCGCGCCGAGGAACGATCCGCGGGTGCCGCGGTGCGGCGGATCACGACGCGGCGGGGACGCAGCGCGCGGTGCTCGGCCCGGATCGCGCGACGTTCGGACGGCTTGATGTCCCAGGTTTCCGGGCGCGCGGCGACCCACCGCTTGGAGCGGACCGCGAACGGGATGTGCGCGAGATACACGGCGACGAGCACGAGCATCAGGACGAACGGGTAGGTCACGAGCGCGGCCGCGGCGAGCGCGACGAGGACCAGCAGGACCACGGCCAGGCGCGGCGGCACGGACACCGATTTCATGGCGAGGGTCGGGATCGTGCTGACGACGAGCGCTGCGGTGATGAGGGTCCAGGCCGCGACCACGGGATAGGAGGTCCACCAGCCGTCGCCCCACTGGATGTACGCGGCGATGGGGGAGAGCACGATGAGCGCACCCGCGGGGGCCGGCACACCGACGAAGTACTCGCGTGCGTACGCGGGAATGCTGTCGTCCTCGAGCAGGGTGTTGAACCGCGCCAGGCGCAGCACCATGCTCACCGCGTACAGCAGCGTGATGATCCAGCCGAACGCGCTGCCGTCGAGCAACGTCGCATACAGCACGAGGGCGGGGGCGACGCCGAACGAGATCGCGTCGGACAACGAGTCGAGTTCTGCGCCGATCTTGCTGGTGGCGTCGAGCAGCCGCGCGATGCGCCCGTCGAGCGAGTCCAGGACCGCGGCGGCGCCGATCATGCCGAGCGCGGTGCCGAGCTCGACG
>NZ_JADZGH010000224.1:72127-96316 GCF_015865005.1 Rhodococcus sp. CX | reverse complement strand
GTGCTGGGATGGGTCAACGCCTCGATCGTTGTCGGTCTCGTGGCGAATCTGGTGTATCTGGTGCGGGATCCGCGGTGGCTTAAGGCGCTCGGTGACATCGCCACCACGGCGGTCGGTCTCGTCGCGCTGCTGCGGATCTGGCAGGTGTTCCCGTTCGACTTCGGGGCCGACGCGTTCGACTGGCCGCTCGTCGTGCGAATCCTGCTGGGGCTGGTCATCGTCGGCAGCGGCATCGCAATTCTCGTAACACTGTTCACGGCGGCGCGGAGGTCCTGACCTCACGGCTCAGTCGGGTGCCTCGTCCCCGGGTTCGACGGGTTCGACATCTTCCCGGTCGGACCTGCTCCCCGGAACATCGCGTTCGTCGCGCTCACGCTCTATCTTGCGTTCCAGGTCGTCCACGATGCCGCTGAGCTCGTGGCCCGGACCCTTGTCGTCGGCTCGTGTCCCCGGACCGCTGTCGTCCGCTTGTGTCACAGTGCTGCCCTCCTCGGCTCGGCGTGAGCCAGATACCCGCGGACCGCCCGGGGCAAACTCAGCCGGTGAGCAGGACCGCGGCCTGCGCCGGAAGCTGTGCGGCCCCGCGTCGGCGGAACAGTTCGGCGGGCCGGCCGTGCCCGGGATTCGACAGCCGTCCGGTGCTGTCGAGGGCCGCGACGACGTGGCGGCGGAACGAGTCCTTCTGCAGCGGCCGGTCGAAGATCGCCTCGTACAGCAGGCGCAGATCGAGCACGGTGAACTCCTCGCCGAGCAGCCGATCGGGGTCGACCTGTGCCGCGTAGCGTGCGCGCAGGTCGTCGACGGCCAGCCGCACCATATCGGCGTGGTCGAACGCGAGATCACCGTCGACCGTGCCGCCGTGGACGACGTGTAGTGTCGCGTCGTCGGGCAGGTCGGTGACGGGGACCGCGGCGGTGTGCGCCATCGAGATCACCCAGCCGCGTTCGTCGCGGTCGGGATCGTCGAACATCCGCAGCTGGTGGAACTTCAGGCCGGTGATGTGTGCCTTGTCCCGGAGTGCGCGCTCGGCGGCGTCGACGAGACGCTCGCCGCGGTGCAGGAATGTGCCGGGGAGAGCGCGACCGCCGAGATGATGATCCACGACCAGGACCCGTAGCTCGCCGTCCAGACAGGTCAGCACCGCGACATCGACGGCGACGGAGGGGCGGTCGTAGTCGGCGAGGGTCTTGCCCGCCCGATCCTTCGGTGCACTCACGTTTGCATATTAGCGCAATGCTGATCTAACCTTAGCGCAATCTTGATCTAATGAGGAGGCTGCAATGAATGTGACTGCACAGCAGAGGGATCGGGCCGTCGGGGTACTGCTCGGAACCGCCGCGGGCGACGCCCTCGGGGCCGGTTACGAATTCACCTACCCCTCGGCCGTCACGAGGATCGACATGATCGGCGGCGGCACGTTCGCGTGGGAGCCGGGGGAGTGGACCGACGACACCGCCATGGCCCTGGCGATCGCGTCCGTCGCGGCGACCGGCGTCGACATCGGGCGCGGCCGCGGCCTCGATGCGGTCGCCGCGGAGTTCGTCCGCTGGTACGACTCGAATCCGAAGGACATCGGCAACCAGACGCGCAACGTCCTGGGTCGTCGCGCGGGCGACGCCGCCACCATGCAGGCGCATGCCCGGGCGTTGACCGGCCGCAAAGCGGGGAACGGATCGCTCATGCGTACCGCTCCCGTCGCACTCGCCTATCTGGACGACGGGGCCGGATGCCTCGAAGCTGCCGCGCAGATCAGCGCGCTCACGCACGACGATCCGACCGCGGAACAGGCGTGCCGCCTGTGGTCCCACGCCATCCGGCACGCGGTGCTGTACGGAACCTTCGACGGTGTGCGCGGCTTCCTGAAGATCGCGTCACCCGAGGTCGCCGACTTCTGGCGCCCGCTGCTCGACGAGGCGGAACGCGGCACGCCCGCCGACTTCGCCAACAACGGCTGGGTCGTACACGCCCTGCAGACCGCGTGGTGGGCGATCACCACCACCTCCGGTGCCGGCGAGGAGCACCTGCGCGGCGCGCTCGAGGCCGCGGTGCGGGCGGGCGGCGACACCGACACCACCGCCGCGATCGCGGGTGGGCTGCTCGGAGCGCGATGGGGCGCCGCGGCGATCCCGGCACGGTGGCGTCGCATGCTGCACGGCTGGCCGGGCCACACCGCCGACGACCTGATCCGGCTCGCGCTGGACACTGTGAACGGCGGCCCGCGGGGAACCGATCCGCGGCGCCGGATCAGGGTGGTGCAGGGAGACATCACAACCCTGCGCGTCGACGCCCTCGTGAATCCGACCGACCCGAATTTCAGCGGTGACGGCGGCGTGGATCGGGCCGTGCACCGGGCCGGTGGACCGGCGATCCGCGCAGCCTGCGACACGTTGCGCGCAACCACCCTGCCGCACGGGCTGAGCGTGGGTGCCGCCGTGGCGACGACTGCCGGCAACCTCCCGGCGACGTGGATCGTCCACACGGTGGGTCCGCGCTATTCGCACTCCGAGGATCGCACTGCGCAGCTGCGCGCGGCGTATACGCGAAGCCTGGCGGCCGCCGAAGCGGTGGGCGCCCGGACGG
Source organism: Rhodococcus sp. CX (assembly GCF_015865005.1). NCBI lineage: Bacteria > Bacillati > Actinomycetota > Actinomycetes > Mycobacteriales > Nocardiaceae > Rhodococcus > Rhodococcus sp. CX. The sequence continues at coordinate 93,736 of NZ_JADZGH010000224.1, read as the reverse complement.
TCGCCTTTCCGCTGATCGCCGGCGGTGCCGCGGGCTGGCCGATCGACGACGCGGTGCGCCACGCCGTCGCCGCTCTCACCGAGGTGCACACCGCGCTCGAGCAGGTGACGCTGGTCGCGGCCGACGCTCGCGCGGCCGCGCTGCTGCGCCGGGAAGTCGGGTAGAAAAAGGCGAAGGTTACGCCGGGCCTGCCGCAATCGGCCACAAAATGTGATCGCAATCATAATTAATCGAATCGTGTCCGAGTTTTCGCAAATGTCTCCGAATTGCGCACAATGCGGGATCGAGGTAACAATTGATGCGGCGCACGACGGCGTCACTGAAATACAAGATCACAATTAGGAGTTACCCGTGCTCGATCTCGCCACGCTGGCCGACATCTTCAGCAACGCCGCCGACCTGTTCGGTGCCCTCGACTTCTTCTCGGGCCTGAGCAGCCAGTAGTCTTAGCGCATCAGAGACCTGCAGGTATGTACCTGCAGGTCTCTTTTGTTTTCCGGCAAGAGATTGCTTCCGAGCATTTTGTCGGATTCCGCACGGACGTCGCGGTTCGTTCAGGGACAAATGCCATTCGTGTAATTCCGATCGTGATTCGACCGTAATTGATCTTCTGCATTCGGAAACCGAACTTCCCGGCAGGACGAAACTGATCTTCCAGGATAGTGGAAAGTGATCTTCCGACCTCTCCGAACGATTCGTGGGAAAGCGTCGAAACGGTCCCGAAAACGCAAGAGCCGGATGCTCGTTCGAGCACCCGGCTTCGTTGTTGCGGCGTACGGCAGGTCAGCGCAGCGCCGGCGGATTGTCGAGGTCCGACGCCGAGTAGGTGTCACACGCAGCGACCTGGCCGGTGCGGTAACCGGCGAGGAACCACTTCTGACGCTGCTCCGACGAACCGTGCGTCCAGCCCTCCGGATTCACCCGACCCGTCGCGGCCGCCTGGATGCGGTCGTCGCCGACCGCCGAGGCCGCGGAGAGCGCGTCACGGACGTCGTCGTTGGTGAGCGGGACGAGGAAGGGCTGACCGGTGTTCGGGTCCGCCATCTTGTCCGCGTGGTACGCCCACACGCCTGCGTAGCAGTCGGCCTGCAGTTCCGTGCGCACCGCACCGGACTCGGGGCCGCGCGGGTCGGCCTGCGCGCGGCCGATATCGCCGAGCTGCGTCTGCAGATGGTGTCCGAACTCGTGGGCGACGACGTACTCCTGCGCCAGCGGGCCCCCGCTCGATCCGAAGCGGGTCACGAGCTCCTGGAAGAAGCTGGTGTCGAAGTACGCGGTCTGGTCGGCCGGGCAGTAGAACGGGCCGACGTCGCTGGTGGCGTTGCCGCACCCGGTGGATGTCGCGCCGGAGAAGATCTCGACCTCGGGACGCACGTAGCGCACGCCCGTCTGCGCCTGCAGCTGCGATTCCCACACCAGATCGAGGCTGCCCACGGTCGCGGCGACCCGGCAGTCCACATCCTCGTTGGCGTCGGCACCGGTCTCGCAGCCCTCCAGGGTCCCGGCCCCGGCCTGGGTGTTCGGATCGACCGTGCCCGATCCGAGCAGCGAGCCGGGATCTCCACCGAACAGCAGCGCCAGGATCAGCACGAGGATGCCGCCCACGCCGCCGCCGACGGCGATCTTGCCGCCGCGTCCGCCGCCGCCCTGGCGGACCCGGCCCGCCTCGATCCGTGCCCCGTCGTTGAACGTCATCGCATCGCCTTCTTGTTGCAGGTGCTACAGCCGCACAAGCTTGGCACGTCGAATCGGGTACGGGTGTCCTCGTCGCCCTCGTGTCTTTCGTAGGATTACAGCCGACGAAGAACCTCGTTGATCATTTCGAAAGGAATTCCGTGCTGCGCACCCATCTCGCCGGCTCGTTGCGAGCCGAGCACGCCGAGCAGTCCGTCACCCTCACCGGTTGGGTTGCCCGGCGGCGCGACCACGGCGGGGTGATCTTCATCGACCTGCGTGACGCATCCGGTGTCTCCCAGGTCGTCTTCCGCGACGCCGCGGTTCTCGAACAGGCCCACCGCCTGCGCGCCGAGTTCTGCGTCAAGGTCACCGGTGTGGTCGAGGTGCGGCCCGACGGCAACCAGAACTTCGACATTCCGACCGGTGCCATCGAGGTCAACGCGACCAAGCTCGAGGTGCTCAACGAGGCTGCGCCGCTGCCGTTCCAGCTCGACGACCAGGCCGGTGAGGAAGCGCGCCTGAAGTACCGCTACCTCGATCTGCGTCGCGAAGGACCGGGCAAGGCCATCCGCCTGCGCAGCAAGGTCAACGCCGCGGCCCGCGCGGTCCTGGCGCACCACTCGTTCGTCGAGGTCGAGACGCCCACGCTGACGCGCTCCACGCCCGAGGGCGCCCGCGACTTCGTCGTGCCCGCGCGCCTGCAGCCCGGCAACTTCTACGCACTCCCGCAGAGCCCGCAGCTGTTCAAGCAGCTGCTCATGGTCGGCGGCATCGAGCGGTACTACCAGATCGCCCGCTGCTACCGCGACGAGGACTTCCGCGCCGATCGCCAGCCCGAGTTCACCCAGCTCGACGTCGAGATGGCCTTCGTGACCCAGGAGGACGTGATCCTGCTGGCCGAGGAGATCCTGCACGCCCTGTGGCGGCTCGTGGACTTCGAACTCCGGACTCCGATCCCCCGCATGACCTACGCCGAGGCGATGCGCCGGTTCGGTTCCGACAAGCCGGATCTGCGGTTCGACATCGAACTGGTCGAGTGCAAGGACTTCTTCAAGGACACCACCTTCCGGGTGTTCCAGGCCGAGTACGTCGGCGCCGTCGTCATGCCGGGCGGCGCGAGCCAGCCCCGCCGCCAGCTCGACGCCTGGCAGGAATGGGCCAAGCAGCGCGGCGCGAAGGGTCTGGCCTACGTCCTGGTCGGCGAAGACGGCGAACTCTCCGGTCCGGTCGCGAAGAACCTCACCGACGCCGAGCGCGCCGGTCTCTGCGACCACGTCGGCGCGAAGCCCGGCGACTGTATCTTCTTCGCCGCCGGCGCCACCAAGCCGATGCGCGCGCTGCTGGGCGCCGCGCGCGGCGAGATCGCCCGCAAGCTCGACCTGATCGACCCCAAGGCATGGGCGTTCGTGTGGATCGTCGACGCGCCGCTGTTCGAGCCCGCCGCCGATGCCACCGCGTCCGGCGACGTCGCGCTCGGCTCGTCCGCGTGGACGGCGGTGCACCACGCGTTCACCTCGCCGAAGCCCGAGTTCCTCGACACCTTCGACACCGATCCCGGCTCAGCCCTGGCCTACGCCTACGACATCGTCTGCAACGGCAACGAGATCGGTGGCGGCTCGATCCGTATCCACCGCCCCGACGTGCAGGAACGCGTCTTCAAGGTCATGGGCATCTCGGAGGAGGAGGCGCAGGAGCAGTTCGGCTTCCTGCTCGACGCCTTCAAGTACGGCGCCCCGCCGCACGGTGGCATCGCGTTCGGGTGGGACCGCATCACGGCCCTGCTCGCCGGAGTGGACTCGATCCGCGAGGTCATCGCGTTCCCGAAGTCCGGCGGCGGCGTCGACCCGCTGACCGACGCGCCCGCCCCGATCAGCGAGGCCCAGCGCAAGGAGTCCGGCATGGACTTCAAGCCCGAGCCGAAGAAGGACGCGGCGAAGAAGGACGATTCCGCGATCTCGGCCCAGTAGAAGCGACCGGTCCGCGCCGGGACCTCGGGGCCGTACCGCTGGAACCTTCCGGTCCGTGCCCCCTGGGACCTGCCGGTCCGTGCCCCCTGGGACCTGCCGGTCCGTGGCGTGTCGACGTCCTGCGCCGACACGCCACGGACCCGGGCAATCCGGACCTCGACCGGCCGGATCCGTCGTTCCGTCCGCCGGAGCGTCGACCGTGACGGACCTGCGGAATCGTGCGTCCGTTCCGTGTCCTTCGAACCTTAGGTCCTAGTCGGATCGAGACTTCTGCAGGACCTGCCCGAGCCTCACACCAGGTAGATTGTGAGGCGATGACTGCAACATTGGCAGACCCCATTTCAGAGGTTGTTCAGGCGGCGGAGAAGCTGCTCACCCGGCGCACCGGTGCGCCGGTGACCCTCGCCGACCCCGTGGACCTGGGTGGCAGCGGCCTCTCCACCGTCCTCCGCGTGCGAGTCGCGGCCAATCCCTTCTCACTTCCCCGGACCCTGGTCCTCAAGCAACTGCCGCGCACCCGCGGTATCGGACACGTCGACTTCCGCGGCGCCGAAACCGACGAGGAGGTCGCGTTCCTGCGTGAGGCGGTGTCCTACCAGTTCGCGACCGCCCTCGCGAAGGACAACCGGCCCGGTGCCGAACTGCTCGCCTACGATTTCGAAACCCGCCTGCTCGTTCTCAGCGATCTCGGCGACGCGACCCCGCTCGCCTCGCTGCTGCGCAGCGGCGACGCCGACACCGTCGGCAACACCCTGATGGCCCTGGCGCAGGCCCTCGGCCGCATGCACGCCGCGACCGTTGGCCGCGAAGAGGACTTCGCCGCGCTGCTGCGCCGCGCCGACATCGGCAATTGTGCGGACGTGATGGCCCAGCAGGCGGTGCAGGCCATCCGCGCGGTGCCCGACCTGCTCGCCCACGACTTCGGGCTCACCGTCCCGCAGTCCGTGCTCGACCGTGCGGACCGGGCCGCCAACCTGTTCACCGGCGGACGGTTCCGCGCCTTCAGCCCGTCGGAGCTGTGCCCCGACAACATCGTCGTCGGCGACGAAGGTGTGCAGTTCCTCGACTACGAGTGGGGCGGCTTCCGGGACGCCACCCTCGACATCGCCTACGCGCTCACCTCGTTCCCCGCCTGCCTGTGCACCGCACCGCTGACCCCCGACCGGGTCCGGGCGATGGCGGACGCGTGGCGCGCCGAGGTCGTGGCGATGTGGCCGCAGCTGGCGTTCGACGAAGTGTTCGTCACGCGTCTGCTCGACGCGCAGCTCGCCTGCGTGTGGCTGAGCACCGAGCTGTACCTCCCCGAGGACCACGCCCGGATCGCGTCGGTGCGGACACACCAGCTGTCGGTGCACCGGCTCGATGCGCTCGAGGCGCGGTGGTCGCTGCTCGCCGGTTTCGCCGCCGCTACCGGACACGACGACGTCGCCGAGCACGCGAACGACGTGTTGGCGTGCATCCGGGGTCGTCGCGAGGACGTCTAGACAGGGCGCGTACGTCAGGCGCTCGTCAGCGCACGACATCGCCCAGTGGGGCCGCCGGCTCGACGCGAGCCGACCCGGCGGCCACCCGCATGCTCGCGCCGTACCGCGCAGGGGTCGCCGGATCTGCCCGATCCAGCACGTACATCCAGTCCATCTGCACGGCGTCGGGCGTGACGTCGAGGACCGCGAAACCGTGCGAGTCGAGTTCCACATAGCGCACGTGACGGTTGAGCTCGCGGATCGCCGACTCGATGCCGGGAGAGGACGTGCGCGGCGGGATGCCGAGAAGATCGTCGATGTTCTGCGAGGTCACCGACGTGACGACCAGTTCGGTCGCGGCGGTGCCCGCCGCCGGATAGGCGGCCGGATCGACCGGGACGTCGCACGCCCACGACGTGTGGATGTCACCGGTGAGGAACACGACGTTGCGGCGCCCGGCCGCGGTGATCGCGTCGAGCACCCGACGGCGGTCGGCGGCGTATCCGTCCCACTGGTCCAGGTTGACGGGAACTCCGGTCGAGGGGACGCCCAGGAGCTCGGTCAACGCAGCCGTCGTGTGCGCATCGAGTGGTGGCACCAGCAGCGGTGAGAACATCACCGGATTGCCGACGAGCTGCCAGCGCGTGGGGGAGCTGGTGATCCCGGCGGTCAGCCAGGCCATCTGCTCGGCACCGGTGATCGTGCGGGCCGGGTCGTCGACCGCCCGCACGCCCGAACCGAAGTGGGCCTGCGTGGATCGGTAGCTGCGCAGATCCAGCATCGACAGTTCCGCCAGGTCACCGAACCGCAGCCGCCGATACAACCGCGGGTCCGCGCCCGTGGTCCGCACCGGCATCCATTCCAGGTACGCGCGGCGGGACGCGGCGATGCGATCGGCCCAGGAGCCTTCGATCGCGGGCTCGTGGTTCTCGGCGCCGCCGGACCAGGCATTGTCCGCGGATTCGTGATCGTCCCACGTGACGATCCACGGCAGCCGCGCGTGCAGCGCCTGAACGTCCGGATCGGTCTTGTACTCGCCGTGCCGGATGCGGTAGTCGGTGAGCGTGACGGTCTCGTGCAGCGGCGCATGGCGTCGCACCGGCCCGCTGCGCGGCGCGAACTCGCCGGTCGCGTACTCGTACAGATAGTCGCCGAGGTGCACGATCGCGTCGAGATCCGTGTGGGCCGCGAGGTGCCGGTACGCGGAGAAGTAGCCGTCCTCCCAGTTCGCGCACGAGACGACACCGAACCGGAGCCGGTCGGGGCTGGTGTCGTCGGCGGGTGCCGTGCGGGTCCGCCCGATCGGGGAGACCGCGCCGGATCCGACCACGGTGAACCGATAGAAATAGGTGGTGTCCGGGTCGAGCCCGGTCGCGTCGACCTTCACGGTGTGGTCGTCCGCCGCGGTCGCGGTGACCGTGCCGGACGCGGTCACCTCGCGGAAACTCTCGTCGGACGCGACTTCCCAGCGCACCGCGGTGTCCGGGCCCAGCCCGGAGCCGGGCGTCGACTCGGGGGACGGGGTGACCCGGGTCCACAGGATCACCCGGTCGGGAAGCGGATCTCCGGAGGCGATGCCGTGCGCGAACGCGGCCGGGACTGCCGACGCGGGAACGGACGTCCCGAAAGCGGCGACGCCGACGGCGATCGCGCCGGAACGCAGCACAACCCGCCTGGGAACGCGCGGGCCTGGCGAAGTAGGGGGCACCGGCCGATCCGACCACACCCTCGGGTCGAGGTAAAGACCGACACACGGGTATCCCCGATGTTCACGCGCGGTGGCGGCCCGTGCCGCGTGTCCGCCGGGCCTTGTAGCGTCGTGGACGTGAGTGATCTCTTCGGGGCGGACGATCCTGCCGCTTCTCCGGATGCCCTGTTCGAGGCGCCGACGGCGCCGGAACCGGAACCCGAGCCGTCGATCCGACGCGCGAACCTCGGGCCCAGCGGCCCGGGCGCACCGCTCGCGGCCCGGATGCGCCCGCGCAGTCTCGACGAGGTCGTCGGGCAACAGCACCTGCTCGCGCCGGGGGCGCCGCTGCGACGGCTGGTGGAGGGTTCGGGCGCGGCGTCCGTCGTGCTCTACGGGCCGCCCGGCACCGGCAAGACCACGCTCGCCTCGCTGATCTCCGGGGCCACCGGCCGCAGATTCGAGGCGTTGTCCGCGCTCTCCGCCGGCGTCAAGGACGTGCGCGGCGTGATCGAACTCGCGAGGCGTCGGCTTGCCCAGGGCGAGCAGACCGTGCTGTTCATCGACGAGGTCCACCGGTTCTCGAAGACCCAGCAGGACGCCCTGCTGGCCGCCGTCGAGAACCGCATCGTGCTGCTCGTCGCGGCCACCACCGAGAACCCGTCGTTCTCCGTGGTCGCGCCGCTGCTGTCGCGGTCGCTGGTGCTGCAGTTGCAGCCGCTCTCGCCCGAGGACATCCGCGCCCTGCTCGAACGTGCCCGCACCGATCCGCGCGGGCTCGCCGACACGGTCGCGATCACCGACGATGCGCTCGAGCACCTGGTGCGGCTCGCCGGCGGTGACGCTCGGCGGGCGCTGACGGCACTCGAGGCGTCGGCCGAGACGGCGGTGGATCGGGCTGCCGGCGGCGACGCGGTCATCGATCTGCCGACCGTCGAATCGAGCATCGACAAGGCCGCGGTCCGCTACGACCGCGACGGCGACCAGCACTACGACGTGGCCAGCGCCTTCATCAAGTCGCTACGCGGCTCGGACGTCGACGCGGCACTGCACTATCTGGCGCGGATGATCGTCGCGGGGGAGGACCCCCGGTTCATCGCGCGGCGGCTGATGATCCAGGCGAGTGAAGAGGTGGGTATGGCGGATCCGACCGCCCTGCAGACCGCGGTCGCTGCCGCGCAGGTCGTGCAGCAGGTCGGAATGCCCGAGGCGCAGCTCGCCCTGGCGCAGGCCACGATCCACATCGCGACGGCACCGAAGTCGGGGGCCGTGACCGCAGCGCTCGGCGCGGCGATCGCGGATGTGAAGGCGGGCCGGGCCGGGCCGGTGCCGCCGCACCTGCGCGACGGCCACTACAAGGGGGCGCAGGGGCTGGGCAACGCGATCGGCTACCGCTATCCGCACGATCATCCCGACGGGGTCCTGGCGCAGCAGTATCCGCCGGACGAACTCGTGGGCGTGGACTACTACAAGCCCACCGCGCACGGCGCGGAACGGGAACTGGGAGCGCGGGTGCCGAAGCTGCGGCGCATCGTGCGTGGCTAGAGGGCGGTCACGCCCGCGGGCCGGGCGGCGACGTCGAGCTGCGCTACGGTGTCGTTCCAGCCGGCCACGATCTCGGTGAGCCGCTGCAGTTCCTGCTCCGGGATGCGCCGGGTCGTCTCGATGTGGTCGAACAACGTGTCGAGCGAGGCGGCGAGTGCGTCCGCGAGGGTGCGGGCCCGCTCGGCAACCCCTCTGTCCGTGTCACACGTGTCCGTGCCGTGCGCGTTCTGTCCAGACACTGATGCTCCAATCTTCGGCACCGAGAGTCCGTTATGTCTCTCTTGCCCGAAAGGATAGAGAGCCGGCCTCACCGTGGAAAAGGCGGTCCCGGTGAGGGGACCGACGCTGCCTTCGGAAGTCGCGATAAGCTGAACGATGGCCGATTCGTCGGAGTCGGCAGCCCTACCGCGGGCACACACCACACCGCCAGACCCCGAAGGACCATGACGTGCAGACCCACGAGATCCGCAGGCGCTTTCTCGACCACTTCGTGAAGGCCGGCCACACCGAAGTGCCCAGCGCCTCGCTGATCCTCGCCGACCCGAATCTGCTGTTCGTCAACGCGGGCATGGTCCCCTTCGTCCCGTACTTCCTCGGTCAGCAGACCCCGCCGTTCCCGCGGGCCACGTCGGTGCAGAAGTGTGTGCGCACCCTCGACATCGAAGAGGTGGGCATTACCACCCGCCACAACACGTTCTTCCAGATGGCGGGCAACTTCTCTTTCGGCGACTACTTCAAGCGCGAGGCGATCAAGCACGCCTGGTCGCTGCTCACCGGGTCTGTCGAGGAGGGCGGCTACGGCATCGACCCGGAGAAGCTCTGGGCCACGGTCTACCTCGACGACGACGAGGCGTTCGGTATCTGGCGTGACGAGGTCGGTGTGCCCGAGGAACGCATCCAGCGGCGCGGCATGAAGGACAACTACTGGTCCATGGGCATCCCCGGCCCGTGCGGCCCGTGCTCGGAGATCTTCTACGACCGCGGCCCGGAATACGGTGTCGAGGGCGGCCCGGAAGCCGACGAGGACCGCTACATCGAGATCTGGAATCTCGTGTTCATGCAGAACGAGCGCGGCGAGGGCGGTGCCAAGGAGGACTACCCGATCCTCGGGCCGCTGCCGAAGAAGAACATCGACACCGGCATGGGCGTCGAGCGCGTCGCCTTCCTGCTGCAGGGCGTCGAGAACGTCTACGAAACCGATCTGCTCCGTCCCGTCATCGACAAGGCCGAGGAACTGACCGGCAGCCGCTACGGCGCCGAGCACGCCTCCGACGTGCGATTCCGGGTCATCGCCGACCACGCTCGTACCGCCGCGATGCTCATCGTCGACGGCGTCAACCCCGGCAACGACGGCCGCGGCTACGTGCTGCGCCGGCTGCTGCGCCGCATCGTGCGCTCGGCGCGCCTGCTCGGCGCGACCGCCCCGACGATGGCGCAGTTCATGGCTGTCGTGCGCGACACGATGGCCCCGTCCTACCCGGAGCTGGCCACCGACTTCTCGCGTATCGAAACGGTCGCGGTCGGTGAGGAGACGGCGTTCCTCAAGACCCTCGACACCGGCTCGAAGCTGTTCGAGGGTGCCGTCGAGGCGGTCAAGTCCGAAGGTCGGACCGTGCTCGGCGGGGCCGAGGCGTTCACGCTGCACGACACCTACGGCTTCCCGATCGACCTGACGCTGGAGATGGCGTCCGAGGCCGGCCTGTCCGTCGACGAAGAGGGCTTCCGGTCGCTCATGGCCGAGCAGCGCCAGCGCGCCAAGGACGACGCCCGTGCCCGCAAGCACGCGCACGCCGACCTCACCGTGTACAAGGAACTGCTCGACCGCGGACCCACCGAGTTCACCGGATTCTCCGAACTGGTGTCCGAGGCGAACGTGCTCGCCGTCATCACCGGCGGCGAACGCCTCCACGCCGCGCAGGCAGGCCAGGACGTCGAGCTGATCCTCGACCGCAGCCCGCTCTACGCCGAAGCCGGCGGCCAGATCGCCGACATCGGCACCATCACCGCGACCGGACTGCGCATCAAGGTCAACGACGTGCAGAAGATCGCGAAGCAGCTGTGGGTGCACAAGGTCACGGTGCTCGAAGGTCAGGTCACCGAGGGCGACACCGTCCTCGTGCAGGTCGACCCCGATTGGCGGAAGGGTGCCACCCAGGGCCACTCCGGCACGCACCTGGTGCACGCCGCGCTGCGGCAGGTTCTCGGCCCCAACGCCGTGCAGGCCGGCTCGCTGAACAAGCCCGGCTACCTGCGCTTCGACTTCTCCTGGCCGGGCGCCCTGTCGGAGCAGCAGAAGCAGGACATCGAGGCCGTCACCAACGAGGCCGTGGCCGCGAACTTCCCGGTGAACACCTTCGTCACCGACCTGGACAAGGCCAAGAAGATGGGCGCGATGGCGCTGTTCGGCGAGAACTACGGCGACGAAGTGCGCGTCGTCGAGATCGGCGGACCGTTCTCGATGGAACTGTGCGGTGGCACCCACGTGCAGCACTCGTCGCACGTCGGCACCGTCACCCTCCTCGGGGAGCAGTCCGTCGGCTCCGGCGTCCGTCGCGTCGAGGCCTACGTCGGTCTCGATTCCTACCGGCACCTCGCGAAGGAACGCGCACTGCTCGCCGGTCTGTCCTCGACCCTGAAGGTGCCGTCCGAAGAAGTGCCCGGCCGCGTCGAATCGCTCATCGAGCGTCTCAAGGTCGCCGAGAAGGAACTCGAGAAGACCCGCGCCGCCGCGGTCCTCGCGTCGGCCGGCACCTTCGCCGAGAAGGCCCAGCGGATCGGAGATGTCCTGGTCATCGCCGAAGCGGCACCCGAGGGCGTCGCGGGCAACGACCTGCGCAGCCTCGCCACGGACGTGCGTGGTCGCCTCGGCAGCGAACCCGCTGTCGTGCTGCTGCTCGGCAGCGCCGACGGCAAGGTTCCGTTCGTGGTCGCCACCACCAAGGCGGCCCAGGAGAAGGGCATCAAGGCCGGCGAGCTGGTGTCGAGCTTCGGACCGGCGATCGGCGGCCGCGGCGGCGGCAAGCCGGACATGGCCCAGGGCTCGGGTTCGGATGCCTCCGGAATCCCCGCGGCGCTCGAAGCATTCCGGGCGCGACTGCGCGAGCTGGCCGGCTGACCGTGGCGGCAGTCGCCGGCCCGGATCGCCCGGGCGACGACGACCCCGGACGCGGCCGCCGCATCGGCATCGATGTGGGCAGCGTCCGGATCGGGGTCGCCTCGAGCGACCCCGACTGCATCCTCGCGACTCCGGTGGAGACGGTCCCGCGGTCCAAGGACCGCGGGCCCGACGCGCCCGACATCCGGCGCATTATCCAAATCGTTATGGAATACGAAGCCGTTGAGGTTATCGTCGGTCTGCCGCAGACGCTGCGCGGTGAGCCCGGCAAGGCTGCGAAACTGGCGAGCGACTTCGCGCGCCGGCTTCGGCGGCAACTTCCCGACGTTCCCGTACGGATGGCCGACGAACGCTTCACCACGGTCACTGCGGCGCGAGCCCTCCGCGAAAGCGGAGTCAGCGCGCGCGGTGCACGGCCGGTCATCGACCAGGCCGCGGCCGTCGCCATCTTGCAGGGTTGGTTGGACGAGCGGAGTGCAGCTTTGAACGTGGCCGAGGACGGCGACCAGGGGGGTGGCCGGTGACCGGACGGTCCGACGACGACAACGAGGCAACACAGCAGCATTTCTTCGGTGACGGTTTCGGGGAAGAACCCGTGGACGGTCGCCGGAAGGTCGGTGGCGCCTTCGACAGAATCCGCTCGGAGCCGGAGCAGGAGCTCCGACCGAAAACACGCCCCGACGACGAACCGACGACGGTTCTGCACTTCGAGGAGGGTGTGTTCGACGGCCCGCCGCCGAGCACCGGGAGCGCCGACGCTGGTTACCAGGTCGGCGCTGCCGACGGTGGATACCAGGTCGGCGCCGCCGACGGTGGCTACGCCTCTGAGGGTGGTTACGCGTTCGGTACCTCCGACGGTGGTTATGCGGTCGGTTCGGCCGACGGTGGCTATCAGGTCGGCACCGCCGACGGTGGTTATCAGGTCGGCGCCGCCGACGGTGGTTATCAGGTCGGCACCGCCGAGGCCGACTACAGCGGTGACGGGTACGCCTACGACTACAGGGGCGACGGCTACGACGACGACGAGTACGTCGGCGGCTATCGCTATGCCGATCGCGCCGAGGTCTACGGCCGGGGAGACAGTGCCGGCGAGGAAGCCCGCTATGCCGATGAGGACCCCTACGCCGCACCCTACGAAAACGAACCCACACCGTGGCCCGACGCCGAGCGCGCCGAACCGGCCGCGGTGGGCGTGTCCCCGGCGCGGCGCGCACACGAACGGGAGGCCGGCGCACGGAAGAAGCGCGGGCGGGTCATCGGTTCGCTCGCCGTGGCGCTGCTGCTCGTCCTCGCCGTCGGCGGCGGCTTCTTCGTGTACAAGAAGATCGTCGGTCCCGACCTGCCCCCGGACTTCACCGGCCCCGCCGGTCCGGCCGTCATCGTGCAGGTCCGCTCGGGTGAAACCGCCGACGACATCGCCGTCGAACTCGCCGAGAAGGGCGTCGTCGCCAGCGCGTCCGCGTTCTTCAATGCTGCCGTGCAGAACACCGGGATGAACTCGCTGCAACCGGGCTTCTACGCTCTCGCGACGAACCTCCCGGCTGTCGAGGCCGTCGCCGAACTTGTCGATCCGACATCCCGGGTCGGTGCGCTGGTCGTGTCCGAAGGCCGCCAGCTGCACGACATTCGCGACGTCAACACGGGCGCGGTCCGCAAGGGGATCTACACGCTGATCGCGGAAGCGAGTTGCTACGAGGACAGCGGAACCTCCCACTGCCTGACATACGACGAACTCAACCGAGCCGGCGCGAGCACCGATCTCGCCGCGCTCGGAGTTCCCGCGTGGGCACGCCAGGCGGTCACCGGTGTGCCGGACCGTGATCGGCAGCTCGAAGGGCTCATCGCGGCGGGAAGCTGGGATTTCGATCCGTCCGCCAGCGCCACCGAGGTGCTCGCCAAGCTCGTGTCGGCCAGCGCCGAGCAGTACGACCGCACGGGGATCGCCGAGGCCGCCGCCAAGGCCGGTCTGTCGCCCTACGAACTGCTCGTCGCGGCGTCCCTCGTCGAACGTGAAGCGCTCCCTCCGGATTTCACGAAGGTCGCGCGCGTGGTCCTCAACCGGCTCGCGATCGACATGCCGTTGCAGTTCGACTCGACGGTCAACTACTCGCTCGACGAAACCGAACTGGCCACGACCGATGCGGACCGGGAACGGGTGACTCCGTGGAACACCTACGCGAGCCCCGGCCTGCCGGCGACGCCGATCTCGTCGCCGAGCATCGGTGCGTTGCAGGCCGTGGAGAACCCGGAGCCGGGCGACTGGATCTACTTCGTGACCATCGACGCGCAGGGCACGACCCTGTTCGCCGACAACTACGAGGAGCACCTCGTGAACACCGAACGAGCCTTGGAAAGCGGAATTCTCGACAGTGGTAGATGACAACCCGACCGGTGCGCGCAAGGCCGCGGTCCTCGGCAGCCCGATCCAGCATTCGAAGTCGCCGCTGCTGCACCTGGCCGCCTACCGGGCCCTGGGCCTGACCGACTGGACGTACGACCGGATCGAGTGCGCCGGCGAGCAGCTTCCCGCATTCGTCGACTCGCTGGGCCCGGAATGGGTCGGCCTGTCGGTCACGATGCCCGGGAAGTTCGCGGCATTGGCCTACGCCGACGAACGCACCGACCGAGCGGTGACCATCGGCTCGGCGAACACCCTCGTCCGCACCCAGAGCGGTTGGCGTGCCGACTGCACCGACGTCGACGGCGTGACCGGCGCGCTCGGCACGATCGGCGTCACCGACCTCACCGGCCGTTCCGCTGTCGTCGTCGGCAACGGCGGAACGTCCCGGCCGGCCATCGTCGGACTGGCGTCCCTCGGCGTTCGGGAGATCACCGTCGTCGCCCGGTCGGAGGCTCGCGCCACCGAGACGTTCGACTGCGCCGAAGCCGTCGGGGTCACGCCGCGGTGGGTCGCATTCGACGATCCGGGCCTCGGCGACGTGTGTGCCGAGGCGGGGGCCCTGGTGTCGACCGTCCCGGCCGCGGGCGCCGCACCGTTCGCCGACGTTCTGGCGCGCGCCCCGTTCATCCTCGACGCGATCTACGACCCGTGGCCCACGCCGCTCGCGTCGGCGGCGCAGGCCCGGGGCAGCGTCGTCGTGTCCGGCTTGTACATGCTGCTGCACCAGGCGTTCGGTCAGGTCGAACAGTTCACGGGCCGTCCCGCACCGCGCGACGAGATGGCGAAGGCCGTCGGCCTGTAGGGAGTCTCACGACGGTAGCGGGGTCCTCGGGCCCGCGGCATCGTCCGAGACGGGTTTCTGCCACGGCCAGCGGCCGTCGATCTCGAGTTGCAGGGACCAGCTCAGGAACGTGCGGATCAGGACGATGATCGCCAGCACCCCGACGGACGTGAAGGTGGGGGTGACGGCGACGGTCTTGATGATGTCGGCCGCCACCAGGAATTCGAGACCCAGCAGGATCGACCGGCCCAGATTGCGGCGATACGCGACGTAGATCGGTGCTCGGGGTGTGCGCCGGCGGGTGTCGTACGCGATCCAGCTGGACACGAGCGCACCGACGACGATGACGGCCACCCCGACCACGTCGATGACCGAGCCGACCGTGTCCATCACCTCGGCGATGTCCATGCACACTCCCTCCGGCGCTGCCGCGTGTCCGGATCATTGTGACCACGACAGCCCGGATGTGGGCGGGAAGCGCGCTACCTCACCGACTCTCGTGCGGTGTTCGTGTCGTCGACGGTGCGCGCATCGTCCGCCACCGCTTGTGCGCGCGCCCACCGGTAGTCGGCCTTCCCGGCCGGGCTGCGGGCGATCTCGGAACGGAACACGACGGCCTTCGGCAACTTGTACCGGGCGATCGACCGCGCGGCGTGCTCGATGACGCCGGCGGCGTCGAGTTCGGCGTCCTCGGCGGGTACGACGATCGCGACCACCTCCTGTCCCCACCGTTCACTCGGGCGCGCCGCGACCACGACGTCGACGACGTCGGGATGGGAGACGATCGCGAGTTCGACCTCCTCGGCGAAGATCTTCTCCCCGCCGGAGTTGATGGTCGCCGAGTCGCGGCCGAGAAGTTCGATGCTGCCGTCCGCCAGGTGACGGGCACGATCACCCGGTAGGGCGTACCGGATCGACCCGATGACGGGGAAGGTCGCCGCCGTCTTGGCGGCATCGCCCTTGTAACCCAGCGGTGCGAACCCCCGCTGCGCGAGCCAGCCGATGCCGTCGTGGCCGGGCTCGAGGACACCGTCGAGATCCTCGGCGACGACGCAGGTGTCGGGGCCGCCGCGGAACGTGCCCGTCGCCACGGCACCGGTCATGGACGTGTGCTGCATCTGCGCGCCGGTCTCGGACGACCCGACGCCGTCGAGCACCACGACGCCCGGCATCGCCGCGATGAGACGTTCCTTGGCGGTCGGACTCAGCACCGCGCCCCCGTTCCCGACGAGGACCAGCGACGACACGTCGGCGTCGCCGTCCTCGATCGCGGCGGCGAGCGGTCGTGCCATCGCGTCGCCGACCACGGTCACGACGGCGACCTTCTCCCGTTCGATCGTGCGGACCACCTCGGGGCCGTCCAGATGATCCGGCACCGTCGAGAAGATCACTGTCTGTGCGGTGAGGGCCGCGGTCAACGCGGCCCACTGTGCGGCCCCGTGCATCAGCGGCGGCAGGATCATCATCCGCAGCCCCGGATTCGCGACCGCGTTCGCGGCGATGCGCTCGTAGGAGTCGACGAGTTCTCCGTTGTAGATGTTCCTGCCGCCGCAGCCGGCCATGAGGATGTCGTGCTGACGCCACAGCACACCCTTGGGCATGCCGGTCGTGCCGCCGGTGTAGAGGACGTACAGGTCGTCGGGGGTGGATCGTATCGGCAGCGGTTCGGGGGAACTTTCGGCGAGCACGGTCTCGTAGTCGACGGCGCCGTCGAGCAGTTCGTTGCCCGAGCCGTCGGCGATCTGGATCAGCACGCGCAGCGACGGCAGGCTCGACCGCACCGCCGCGACCGTCGGGGCGAACGCCGCGTGATAGAGCAACGCCGTCGCCTCCGAGTTGGCGAGAAGCTGAGCGAGTTCGCTGCCGGTGTAGCGATAGTTGACGTTGAACGGCGCGACCCGGGCGCGGAACGCGCCGAGCAGTCCCTCGATGTACTCGTTGCCGTTGTAGGCCAGACATCCCAACAGATCCTGCCCGACCTCGTGCGGGGCGAGGTCGGCGCGCTCGGCGTGGCAGCCCAGTCCCTGCGAATGCAGGAACGACGCGAAGCGTCGGGCGCGCTCGTCGACCTGCGCGAAGGTGAACCTGCGGTCGCCCTGCACGATCATCTCGCGGTCGGGTATCGCGGCGGCGACGATGCTCGCCGCTCGATCGAGGGTGAATTCGACTGGTGTCGAGCCCGATTCGGTCCCGTTCGTGTGTGGCACTGCAACTCCTCGGATGGATGCCGGCGAATGCACTACAGCAGCGTGGTGCCCGATGCTGCGGTCCCCCCGAACGGCGAACCGTCGGTCGTACAGTTCCTCGGACGATACCGCAGGCCCGGGTCGTCGATATGTGGATTCGCGCAGGTGACGACCGTGTTCATCAGCGGATCCGCGGTGTCCGGCCGTCGCCGTCCGGGGTCTCCGCGAGCTGGGCTCTGCCGAGCGGGTTGCCGAGGCGGGTGTAGATCAGGCCGTGGTCGAGGGCGGCGCGATAGGGCTTGTCGAGCGATTCCCAGATGGCCTTGACGGTGCCCTGCGTCGCCGCGGGCGGATTCGCGGCGATGGTGGCCGCGATCGCGTGGGCCCGCTGCCACAGGCATTCCGGCGGAACCACTTCCGAAACCAGCCCGATCCGCAGTGCAGTGTCGGCTCCGACGCGTTCGGCGTTGCCCGTCAACGCGATCCGCAGTGTCTCGCCGAGACCCACGCGCCGCATCAGCCCGATCGGCTCGAGCGCCGACACCAGGCCGGTCGAGACGTGCGAATCGAAGAAGGTGGCGTCCGACGAGCAGATCACCACGTCGGATTCGTTGACGAAGTAGAACCCGCCGGCGGTGCACATGCCCTGCACCGCGCACACGACCGGTTTCCACATTTTCTGCCACTTGGGGCTGAGCAGCTCACCCGGATCCTCGTGGTGCCACACGCTGTTCGGCTGCCCGTAGCTCGATTTGATGTCGAGTCCGGCGCTGAACGCACGGGTGCCGGCCGCTCGCAGCACGATCGCATGGACGTCGTCGTCCAACTTGACCAGGCGCCACGCCCGCGCCATCTCCTCGCACATCCGCCGATCGAACGCGTTGAGACGTTCGGGCCGGTTCAGGGTGATCGTCGCGACCTTGTCCTCGGGTGCGACGTCGAGCTGGATGGTCTCGAATGCGGTGCCCACGGCTGCCCCCTGCCTCATCGACCCTCGAACTCCGGGTTGCGCCGCTGCCGGAACGCGGCAAGGCCTTCCTTGAAATCGCTTGTTCGGCAAGCCAACTCCAGGTCGAACAGCTCCTGGTTCATCGACTCGGTGAGTGTCGCGTGCTGAGCGTGCGCCAGTGCCTGTTTCGTCAGGCCCAGTGCGACGGTCGGCCCGGAGGCGAGGCGGTCCAGCAGTTCGCCCGCCGCGGTGTCGAGATCGCCCGCCGGAACCGCGTCGTGGATCAGGCCCCAATCGGCGGCGGTACCGCCCGGGACCTTCTCGCCGAGCAGCAGCATGCGACGGGCCCGGGCGATCCCGACGAGCCGGGGCAGCAGCCAGGTCGCCCCGGAGTCCGGGCTGAAGCCGCGTGCGACGAACGGCTCCCAGAACACGGCATCGTCGGCCGCGACGGTGAAATCGGCGGCGAGCGCCAGGTTGCAGCCCAGGCCGGCGGCCCAGCCCCGGACGCTGCACACGACCGGGAGGTGGACGGTGTGCACGAGTTCGATCACGCGGTGCGCGGCGTGGGGGATGCGTCGAACCAAATCGCCTGCGCGCGGGCGCGTTCCGTCGGTGTTGCGGGAAACCCAGTCGACGCCGGCGCAGAAGTCGTCGCCGGCCCCGCGGAGGTGGATCGCGCGCAACGTATCGTCCGAGGCGGCGTGCGTGAGCTGATCGACGAGGGAACCGATCATGTTCTGGCTCAGAGAATTTCGACGGTCGGTGCGATCCAGCGTGAGGTGCAGGACGGCATCCTCGCGGTGCGCGGTCACGGCACCACCGGTGCCGGGCCAGGCATCTCGGTTCGCTGTGGTCACATCCGCTCCCGGATTGATACTGTTTGTATTACGGTAATTGATACCGTTACTCCGTCCGAAGATAACAGGGGGGCGGGGTCGGAGGGAAGGAAATTCATGGGCGAGCACCAGGGTCGGGTCGTGGAGGCCGGACGGATCTCCTATGGGGCGCAACCCCTGCCACAGCAGCTCGCGGTCGCGCCCGCGCTGCGCCGTCTCGTCGGGCTCGTGATGTCGCTCGAGGATCCGCACCCGGTCCTGGACGAGATGGCCGCGCGGCTCGCCGACTGGGAGCGCGACCTCGCGTCCGTGGCGCCCCCGGACCAGCGGCCGCGAATCGGTCCCGACGCCGACGATGCCCGCCGCGTCTACGTCGACCACGCGTACGACATCGGTGCGTTCAACCCGTGCTTTCCCGAGTACGTCTTCGACCGGCTCGACACGGACCGTGCCGAGGGCCGTGTCACCTTCCCGCTGGCTTTCGAGGGTCCGCCCGGCCTGGTCCACGGGGGATTTCTCGGGGTGTTCTTCGACTCCGTCACCCAGCACCAGAGTTGCGCGGTCGGTGTTTCGGGCAAGACGCGATCGTTGACGGTGACCTACCGGCGGCCCACGCCGCTGGCGACGGAACTGCAATTCACCATCGACCGAACGGTGGGGGAGCGCGGCATCGACTCCACGGCGCGGTTGCTGCTCGACGGTGACGTGCTGTGCACGGGCGTCGTCAACACCGTTGCCGCCGACGTCGGAAGACTTGCCGGGACGCGGTACGGCACGCGACGGAACGCGACCGGGTAGGGATTCGTCGGAGGCGGCGACGGCCGGGGTGCACTGCACCCCGGCCGTCGTGCCGTCCATCCCTGTTGCGTGCGTGCTCACCTGGGAGGCGGGCAGGGCGGGTTGCCGGGAACGCCACACATCTCCACGTGGAGATAGCTCGGTACCGACGGCGGAGTGATGTCGGCGTGCTGGTTGACCAGGTTGTAGCCGAGGTTGAACACCAGCATGATCGCGTTGATCACCGCGGTCAGCGCGAGGATGCGGATGATGCTCACGCCCCGCTTGGTCCGGAGCCGCTCGATCCCGGCGTCGGAGATGAGTCCGCCGTCCTTGCGCCGGAAGATGTAGATGCAGATCGAGAGCACCATCACGATCGAGCCGAACACGACGTTCTCGTAGAGGGGGAACTGGTTGATGGTGCCGGTGAAGAGCGACCACGTCTCGTTGACCCGGAAGTACGTCCACAACCCTTGGCGCTGCAGCAGTTGTTCGCCGACGGTGTCCAGGACGAGGAACAGCAGCAGCAACCCGGCGACGATGCCGGCCTTGTTCAGCCGGGGCCACCGTTTGCGGGCACGCTCGACCAGTGCGTTGATCCCGAGGACGGCCAGCGGGAAGAACAGGAAGTAGTCACCGAGTGTGTACAGGATCGGTGCCGGGGTCTCCGGGCCCTTGCTCACCCAGCCGGGTACGAACTCGGCCCAGGTACCCATCTGGAAGAACTCCGTGTTGTAGCCGAACACCGGGCGGACCGCGTTGACGCCGACGTCCTGCCAGGCGGCCAGCAGCCACGCGACCAGGAACACCCCGATGGTGGGGAACCTGCCTTCCCTGCGGGTCTTGCGGACCAGCCAGATGATCGAGGCGATGGTGCCGACGACGCAGATCCCCTCGGCGATCTTGATGATCCAGACGGTGTGTGTCGGCACCGGATCGGCACCCGGCGGCGTCGGCGTGAACCCGTCGGAGAGTATCCACCGGATGTAGATGACGGCCTGGAGCGCGACGATCAGTGCGCCCACCCGGGCCAGCCAGACGATCGGGGGAGAATCGCGCCCCGCGGGGCTGCTCTCGAGCGCGGTCGTCGCGGCGGGTGCTTCGACCGTGTCCTCGCTCGTCGTCTTGCCTGTCGAATTCACCATCGTGCTGGTTTCCCTCCTGTACGAGTGGGGTGAGGGGGCGCCGTGGCGTCGGCGCGCTCGACGGTGATGGTCATCGCGCGGCCGGCCACTGGATTGTCTTGTGCTGCAAGAATTCCGAGAGTCCCGCCGCGCCGAACTCGCGGCCGATGCCGCTGCGCTTGTACCCGCCGAACGGCCCGTCGGGACTCAGTCCGCCACCACCGCCGTTGACGACGACCATGCCGGTACGCAGCCGACGCGCGATGCCGTGAGCGCGGAGCGGGTCGGACGACCACACCCCGCCCGCCAAACCGAAGGGGCTGTCGTTGGCGATTCGGACCGCGTCCTCGTCGTCCCGGATGGGGATGACCACACCCACAGGACCGAAGACCTCGGTCTGCGCGATGCGCATCGAGTTGTCGACGCCGACGAACAGGGTGGGCTCGACGAAGAAGCCCTTGTCCAATCCCGCCGGACGGCCACCGCCGTAGGCGATTTCCGCACCCTCGTCCTGGCCGACCCGGATCAACTCCTCCACACGCCGGCGCTGTGTCTCCCGGATCAGCGGGCCCATCGTCACCGCAGGATCGGCCGGGTCGCCGACCGTGACGTAGTCGAGTGCCATCTTGACCCTGGCGACGAGTTCGTCGTGGAGGGACTCGTGGACCAGGATCCGTGTCAGCAGGGCGCAGCCCTGTCCTGCATGCGTGATGAAGCCGCCGAGCACGCTCTGCATCACGTCGTCGAGGTCGGCGTCGTCGAGGAGGATGTTCGCGGACTTGCCACCGAGTTCGAGGACGACCTTCTTCAAGCTCTGGGCGCTCTGCCCGTAGACCTTGGTGCCCACGGTGTCGCTGCCGGTGAAGCTGACGATGTCGACACCGGGATTTGTGGTCAGTGCCGCGCCCGCCTCGACGTCGCCGGTGATGATGTTCAGCACGCCGTCGGGAAGACCCGCGGCCTCGGCGACCTCTCCGAAGACGAGTGCTTCGAAGGGGGTGTACGGCGAGCACTTGAGCACTGCGGTGCATCCGGCTGCGAGTGCCGGGGCCACCTTGAAGACGTTGAGGAAGAACGGGAAGTTGAAGGGCGTGATCA
>NZ_JADZGH010000224.1:63820-72117 GCF_015865005.1 Rhodococcus sp. CX | reverse complement strand
CGGCATCGGAGTCTCGAACGGGAAGGCGCCGATCACGCGGTCGACGAGGTCGGCGAAGTGGTCGATCGGTGTGCCGACCTGGATGAACTCGGCGAGCGTGCGGGTCGATCCCGCTTCGGCGATGCTGAGGTCGACGAGTTCGGCGCGTCGGCGCTGGAGCTCGTCGACCATCCGCCGGAGGACCGTGGCCCGTTCACGCGGGCTCATCTGCGGCCACGGTCCCTCGTCGAAGGCGGTCCGCGCCGCGCGGACCGCGTCGTCGACGTCGGCGGCCGTGGCCTGGGGCACGGTGCCGATCACTGCCTCGGTCGCGGGATTGACGACCGTGAGCGTTTCCGTGCCCCGGCCGTCGACCCATTTGCCCCCGATGTAGAGCTGCCCTGCTCGCTCACTCGCCATGCGCGCACCCCCGCAATCTTGCAATTGAGTTATCTGATTCAACCGTACAATGGTGCAGTTGAATCGAGTGCCGAAACGGCGAAGTGAAGTGACGTCCGTCGGTGTTAGGCTGATCCGGCTTGCTGGTCAGGGAATTCGGAAGGCGTAGAGAAATTGTCGAACCGCTCCGTCGATGAGAACGAACTTCCCCACCGGATCCAGGTGCCGAAGACCGCAGAGGTGATCGCCCAGCAGCTTCGTAGCCAGATCGTGCGCGGCATCCTCAAGCCGGGGGACACGCTTCCGCCCGAAACCGTGTTGGGGCAGCGGTTCGACGTCTCCCGTCCCACCTTGCGCGAGGCGTTCCGGATCCTGGAGAACGAGTCGCTGATCGTGGTGCGGCGCGGTTCGCGCGGTGGCGTGCAGGTCATGTCCCCGGACGTCGCGGTGGCCGCGCGGTACGTCGGGTTGCTGTTGCAGATCGAGAGCACGACGCTGGCCGACCTCTACGAGGCGCGCACCGTGCTCGAGCCCGCTGCTGTGCGAATGCTGGCGACCCGGCGCAGCGAGGAGGACATCAAGGACCTCACCGCGGTCATCGACAAGCTCGCGATCCTGGTCGACGCGGGCACGGAAGGGGCCGACTTCGACGAGTGGTCCGCGACGGCGTTCCGCTTCCACGACCTCATCCTCGAGCGTGCCGGCAACCGGACGCTCGGGCTGCTGGGTCGGATCATCGGTGACGTGGTCTCGACCCACATGTCACGGGTGGTGTCCCGCACGACCGACACGACCGAGGTCGAGGTTCAGTTCAAGCGCACCATCCGGGCGTTCCGCAAGACTGTCAAACTCGTCGAGGCGGGCGATGCCGATGCGGCGGAACAGCATTGGCAGCGACATATGGCCACGTCCGCCAAGAAGATGCTCTGGGGCCGGTTCGCTTCGGAGTCGGTCGTCGACCTCTTCAACTGACGTCCGAGTCCGGCCGTACACGGAACTTCGTGTAGGAGTGCGGCTTTCGTATCGTCGGTGTGATCGTCCCGACGCCGGGACGCGAACTCCTCGCTCACGCCTCCTGGCTTCGGATCGCGCGCAGGGCGTTCATCAACTTCGTCCAGTGGGACCGAGTCCAGCCGTCCTGGTCTTCACCCCAGCCGATCTCGCCGTCGAACTCCCATCGCATGAGCGCGTTGCTGCCCCGTCCGCCCTCGCACATGTGGGCCACGGAGAAGCCTTCGGCGGTCATGGTGCGTCCGGTGAGATCCGTCAGGTCGACCTCCATGTGCGCGCTCCAGCCGGTGCGAGGATCACGGAAGTTGCGCATCCGCGACGCCGTCTTGTCGAGACGCTCGAACCGGCCGTCCCGCAACAGCCATCCGTGGTTGAGGGGTGACCAGCCCGCCGCGTCCCCGTCCTGGGGGCGGACGAAGCCGAGGAACCCGGTGTTCGGTCCGGAGTGCCCGAAGATGTACTGGATCCGGCCGCGTCCGCGTTCGCGTTCGATCTCCCGCCATCGGGGACCACCCGGATGCAGCACCCGGTGCTCTCCGCGCTGGTAGGCCGGTTTAGGGCTCCGCATGTGGTGACCACCGCGGGGACCCCACGTGCGGTCCCTGATCGAGTAGGAGTCGATGGTGATCGACTCGCCGCGCAGCACCAGCTCGCCGACCTGGTGCCCCAGTTGGTCCAGGTGCGGGCTGTACATCGCGGGTGGCTCGCCCGGGGTGAACCGGCGGGGCGGGTGGACGGCCCGGTGCTCGAACGCGACGGCGAAACCGTTGTCCGGATCGGAATACCCGAGCTCGTAGCGCTTCAGCGGTTCGACCATCTTCACCGAGAAACCCCCGCCCGGGAACGTGATGTCCCGCAGGTCGGGATGCTCCGGCATGGGCTGATCGACGCCGGTGCGGTAGTAGGCGAGGCGACCGAGGTCGGCGCCGCTGGGGTCCCACACGAACACGCGCCAGGTGACCACTCCGCGGTTGACGTCGAACCGCGCGTGCAGCCACCCGCCGATGTGGCGTTCGGGGATGTTGAAGGACCACCAGTTGGTTTCGACCCAGTACGGATCGTCGTTCGGCGGCTGGTGATACATGTCGTCGTCGGGCGTGAAGGGGGTGTCGGCGGTGATCTCGCCCGGGCTCGGGACATCGTCGTTCACCTGGCCGACCGTAGCAGCGAGCCGACTGATTCGGAGCATTTTCGGGCTCCAAATCAGATAACTTATTGCACTGCTGATTTCGGGTGCGGAGTCGGCCGCGCGGCGGCGAACCCGGTGATCAATGCGTCGACGGCGGCGTCGAATCGAGCTGTCGGCCCACGTCCGGCACTGTCCCTGGCGGCGGCGGTCAGGAGCGGATAGTCCTCGGGCGACAGTTCGGCGAGGCGGCTGGTCTGGCCTTCCTCACCGTGCGGCTGCGGGGAATCGGACCCAGCGCGGACGGCACCGTGGACCACGATCAGGGAATTGAGTGCGTACAGCAGGTCCAGCGCGGTGCACGGATCGAATCCCGCCCGGGTCAGAACCTGCAGCAGCGTCTCCATCACCCGATGGTTTCCGGCCGTGGTGCCGGGCCGAGACAGCATGAGCGGGAGCAGGTTCGGGTGGGCTGCGAGAGTGTCCAACCCGGACCGGGCATAGCGACGCAGTCCGTCCTTCCAGTCCGTATCGGTCCCGATCGGCAGCTCCGCCGCGGACACGAGCCGTTCGACGATGCCGTCCAGCAGTGCAGCCTTGTTCGGGAAGTAGTGGTACAGCGTCATCGCCTCGACCTCGAGTGTGGCGCCGAGGCGTCGCATCGACAGTGCCGCGAGTCCCTGCGAGTCGGCCAAGTCGATGGCGGCGTCCAGGATGACCTGTGGATTCAGGCCCGCATGCTGTCCGTGGGGGCGGTGACCGGGCATTGCGGCTCCTCGATCCGTTGACATGTTTTACGGCGTAAGTCTACCGTGGAAGCAGTAAGACTTACGGCGTAAGACTTTGCATCCAGAGAGCCCACGGTCATGAACACGACACGCATTTCCCGCTCCTCGACAGTGGCCCTGCTCGTCGGGTGCGTCCTCACGGTCGTCTCCGCGATCGCCGTCTACGGCGGCCAGACGAACTCCGGCATCCTCACCGCACACGTCCGCGCGGGCTACCCGTCCTTCACCCAGGACCGCATCGATGCGGCCACCGACATCTACCTGACCTACCTGATCGTTCTGGGTGTCCTCGGCACCCTGGGCTGGCTCACCACCCTCTGGGTGGCACGCCGGAACGCATCGTGGGCGCGACTGCTCGCCACCGGCCTGTGGATCGTCGCCACCGGTATCGCCCTGTTGGACCTGACCGTCCGGGACACCTCCGGCGACACCGCGCTGCCCGCCATCGTCGGGTGGACGGGACTGGCGCCGTGCGTGGCCGGACTCGTCGCGGTCGTCCTGCTGTGGCGCCGCACCTCCGAACGGAAGGAGACACTCCGATGACCGACCTCGTCCGAACCGGCGCCCTGGAAACCACTGTTCTGGAAGCCGCGGCCGGCGACGTCCACGCTGCAGGCATCCCGGGGATCTTCGCCGAAGTCCGTGTGCGTGACGATGTGTGGCGCGGCGCCGCAGGCGTCGCCGATCTCGTCACGCGCGCACCCGTGACCCCCGGGATGCGTCACCGCGTGGGCAGCATCTCCAAGACCTTCGTCGCGGCCGCCGTTCTGCAACTCGTGGAGCGGCGTGCCGTCGATCTCGACGCACCGATCCGCAGGTATCTGCCGAACCTCGTCCCCGGCGGCCGCGGTGATGCCATCACCGTGCGGATGCTGCTGAACCACACCAGCGGTCTCGCCGACTACCTGCCGACGGCCTATCCGTCGCTGGCCGCGTTCCCGGTGGTGGCCGACACCTCACCGCGCAGCCTCGACGACAATCGATTCACACGATTCGACCCGCTGGACCTGATCGAGATGGGCGTCCGCGCGTCGACGGCCGCCGCTCCCGGTACGTCACCAGGCCGATATTCCAACACCAACTACCTTCTGTTGTGCCAACTCATCGAGTTGATCACCGGTGTATCCGCCGAACAGCACATCGACGACGCCCTCATCGCCCGGGCGGGCTTGGCGGACACCGGATTCCCGTCCGGTCCCGAGGTCGACGGCCCGCATTCGCGGTTGTACGAGTCGTGGTTCGGCATGAACCAGCCGCTGAGCGACTACAGCGTCTTCGACATGTCCTGGGTCGGGCCGGCCGCATCGTTGATCTCCACCACTGCCGATCTCAACCGGTTCTTCGCCGCCCTGCTGGCCGGCGACATCCTCGGCCCGGACATGCTGACGCAGATGCAGCAGACCGTGCCTGTCGTCTCGTTCGAAGGCACGATCGTCGACTACGGGCTCGGCCTGCACCGCAAGGAGGTTCCCGGTCAGGGGACGTTCTGGGGTCACGACGGTTCCGTATGGGGTGGCGGCGCGATCACGATGACGCGGGCCGATGGGAGGAGACAGATGACGGTGGCGATCAACCGGCAGCGCTGGAACGAACTCGACGCCTCCGGCAGGCCCACACCGCATCCCATCGATGGAGCGCTCGACGCGTTCCACCGCGTGGCCTTCGGCGCGCAGGCGTCGAAGTGGAACGTCGAGCCTCCCCGCTGATCGGACGGACTCGGCAACTCCTCCGCGATGAGGACCGGAGGCGGTACGCGGTTCGGCAATGCCGTTCGGCCTGGTGCAGCAGACTCGGGTCATGGCCTCTGTCTCCCCTCGGCTGTCCCCGATGTTGGCGACCCTCGGTGAACCACCGAGCGGCAATCGGGTGTTCGAGATGAAGTGGGACGGCCAACGCGCCCTGATCACTGTCGAGGGCGGACAGTGCCGGTTGACCAGCCGCGCCGGCAACGACATCAGTCGCACCTTTCCCGAGCTCCCGGATCCGGTGCTCACCGCGGTCGGGGGCAGGGACTGCGTCCTCGACGGGGAGATCGTCGCCCTCGACAGCGATGGGCGGCCGTCTTTCGCTCGGCTGCAACGCCGGATGCATGTCCAGCGCCCCACCGAACAGCTGCGCGCTGATGTGCCGGTCATGGTGTACCTGTTCGACGTGCTCGCCGTCGACAGCGACTGCACAATCGATCTGCCCTATCTCGAACGGCGGGCCGTGCTCGACGACCTGATCACCCCCAGTGCACGGGTGCAGCTGTCGCCCTATTGGAGCGACGTCGACGCCGCGACCATGCTCGAGGTGGCGCGGGAGAACGGTCTCGAAGGCATCGTCGCCAAAGACCCCGACAGCCCGTATCTGCCGGGCACCCGCGCGTCGAGCTGGATCAAGACTCCGCTGCGCCGCACTACCGAGGGGGTGGTCGTCGGTTGGATCCCCGGAGCGGGCAAAGCGGCCGGAGGTATCGGCTCGCTGCTGCTCGGGGCGCACGACGACGAGGGTCGGTTGGTGTTCATCGGTCGCGTCGGCACCGGGTTCACTGCCGCGACCCGCCGGGAGTTGCGGTCCCGGTTGCGTCCGTTGGAGCGATCCACCAGCCCGCTGTCCGTCGCACCGCCGAAGCGGGAGACTCACGGAGTCCATTGGGTGGAGCCGACGTTGGTGGGGGAGGTCGAGTACCGGGAGTACGCGGGCGGGAGCCTGCGGCATCCGAGCTGGCGGGGACTACGCGCCGACAAGACGGTCGACGAGGTCGACCTGCCCGGCCGACACTGACGCCGGCGGCGTTCGTTCCTCGGTCCCGGCGCATCGCCACGGCGCCGATCCGGACCCGAATCCAGGGGTGTTCCGGTGTCGAAGCCACCCGTGAGGTCAGGTCCGCGACGGTCCGGGGCGCCCGTGTGAGTTGCGGAGCCGGAACAGCGACTCCTGCGCGAGGTTCGCGACGAGCACCCGGTTCTCGTCGTAGATGCGCCCGGTGTACATGCCGCGCCCCTGCGAGGTCGACTCCGGGGCCAGATCGAGCAGCAGCCACCGGTTCGGATCGCAGCCACGGTGGATCCACACGCTGTGATCGATGCTCGGCAGGATGCCGACGTGCTTGACCAGCGGGGCTTTCGACAGCCCGGTGCACATGTCGGAGACGAAGACCAGCCCGCAGGCGCGGAGGTTCGCGTCGTCGCCCAGCGATGTCTTGATGCGGACCCACAGCCGCGTCGGCCAGCGGTGATAGGCCTCGTCGTCATGGGGGATGCGGACGTCCAGGTCGAGCATCCGCGGGTCCTGACGAACCGTCGGCAACGCCTCCGGCGGAGTGGTGTCGGGCATCGCCTCGGCCTGGTAGTCGGCGCCCGGCTGGATCTGCTGGAACGACGCCTCCAGGTTCAGGATCGGTACTCCCTCCTGGCTGGCGACGACCCGCCGGACCGAGAAGCGGCCCCCGTCGCGCTCCCGTCCGACGGTGTACGTGATCGGCTTGGTGGCGTCGCCGGGAGCGAGGAAATAGCTGTGCAGTGAGTGCGCCAGTCGCTCGTCGGGAACGGTGTGGGACGCGGCGCGCAGCGCCTGCGCGGTGAGCCGGCCTCCGTAGAGTCCGCGGGGATCGTCGGCCCCGGCCCTCGCCGCGACGAAGGTGTCGGGTCCGGTCGAGGTGAGGGTCAGGGCCTCGGCGACCGTTGCCGCCAGGGTGCCGGACGCGGCCACCGAGTGCGACCGCGCCGTCGAGGCGGCACTGTGTTCGGCCGTCACCGGAACCCCTGCGTGTGGACGCCGCTCGGGCGGGCGACGGCACCGGTCGGGGAGGCGGGTGCCGCGACGCATGTTCGGGAGTCACTCATACAGGTGCTTCCTTCTCTCGGTGGGTCGGATCAAACCTGGCGGCCGCTCGAAGCCCAGAACTCCTCGCGGAGAGTGCGTTTGAGCAGTTTCCCGGTCTCCGTCCGGGGCAGGGACATTCGGAACTCGACACTTCGAGGGCACTTGTATCCGGCAAGGCGGGTGCGGCACCAGGCGATCAGCTCGTCGGCCAGCTCCTCATCCGTGGGTGCCGCGGGTGCGGCGAGCTGAACGAGCGCCTTGACCTGTTCGCCCCACTCCGGGTCCGGGACGCCGATCACCGCGGCGTCCGCCACGGCCGGGTGCGTGGAGAGGATGCCCTCGACCTCGGCGGGATAGATGTTCACGCCGCCGCTGATGATCATGTCCTTCGCACGGTCGCAGATGAACAGGTAGCCGTCCTCGTCGAGGTAGCCGACGTCGCCGATCGTGAACGCCTTGCCCCGGTGGGCGGAGCGGGTCGCCACCGGGTCGCCGCGGTACTCGAAACTCGGTGTCCGCGGCTCGAGGTAGACGTTCCCGATCTCGCCGGCCGGTAGCTCGGTCCCGTCGTCGTCGAGGATGCGCACCGTCATCCCCGTCACCGCACGCCCGACGGTGCCCGGCTTCTCGAGCCAGCGGTGCGGTTTGGCGATGGTGGCGGCCATGCCGCCGTAGGTCTCCCAGATGACCGGGCCCCACCAGTCGAGCATCTGCCGCTTCACATCGAGAGGACACGGAGCGGCGGAATGCACGACCACCTTCAGGCTCGAGTGGTCGTACCGGGCGCGGATCTCGTCGGGGAGCCTCAGCAAGCGGACGAACTGGGTGGGCACCATGTACGCGGTCGTCACCCGGTGCTCGTCGATCATCCGCAGCGTGGCCTCGGGATCGAACTTGCCCCCGATTGCCAGTGCCTGCCCGACATTCAGTGCGCCGAGGTAGAAGCTCTGGCAGCCACCGTGATTCATTCCGGTGGAGACCAGGTGGACTCCGTCGAAGGGAAGGAAGGTGAACGCGCGCCCGAATGTGGACATCGCATTGGCCGCTGCCGACGGCTCCAGCGGTGGCAGCGGCCGGAGGATTGCCTTCGGCTTGCCGGTGGTTCCCGACGAGTAGATGATCGCGCCGCCCAGTGTGCGGTCCGCCGGCACGGTGTCCGGCTGTCCGGCGATCAGATCCTCGTACCG
>NZ_JADZGH010000224.1:60840-63810 GCF_015865005.1 Rhodococcus sp. CX | reverse complement strand
CAGCCGGATGGTGGGGATGTCGTTCACACTGCCCATCCGGTCCGCGTAGTCCGGGTGCACCGCGACGGCGGTCGCGCCGGAATGGGTCAGGATGTCGGTGAACTCGGTGTGCGAGAGCGCGGGGTTGAGCGCGAGGTACCGGATGCCGGTCTCCAGCGCGGCGAGCTGCCAGATGATCGGCTCCACACCGTTGGGCAGCGCGTACGCCACGATGTCTCCGGTGCCGATGCCGTGCGCCCGCAGCGCGTGGACCAGACGGTGCGCGGCCGCGGCGAGCTCGCCGAAGGACATGGTCTGCCCGCTGGGCGATGCCACGATCGCCGTTTGGTCCGGGTGATCCTCCGCGATCCACCAGAACCCGAGTCGCCGATCCCAGGGGTGTTCCACATGAGCCTCCGTCTCGATTCCTGCCGCGAGTTCCGAGCTTGTCCGGATCAGGTCTGTCGGTTGTCGGTGCACGAGTACCCGGCGACGCCGGATCACCGGTAGGTCGGGGGATCGTTCCGGCGCGGCGTCGCACGCCGCTCCGCCACCGGCGGGTTGCCGATGTGGGTGTACGCCATCCCGTTCTGCAGCGCGGTACTGCGGGTCATGTCGAGCGACTCCCAGATCGCGCGCACCGTCCCCTGCACTGCCACGGGATTGCGCGCCGCGATCGACGCCGCGATCTCCCGCGCGCGGCTGCGCAACCGATCCCGCTCGACCACCTCGGTGACCAGGCCCAGCCGTAGCGCGGTGTCCGCGGTGATGCGTTCCTCGGTGCCCATGAGCGCCCACCGCAGGACGTCGCCCAGCGGGACTCCGCGGGCCAGCATCCCGATGGGTTCGAGGGCGGAGACGATGCCGCCGTTGGCGTGGGGGTCGAAGAACACCGCGTCGTCGGACGCCAGGATGATGTCCGACTCGTTGAGGAAGTACTGGGCGCCACCGGCGGCCATGCCGTGCACGGCCGTGACCACGGGCTTCCAGACCCGGTGATGGAGTTTGGGGGAGAGGGTCATGCCCGGGTCGAAGGTGTTCCACACGTTCGACTTGGCGAACCAGGACGCGGATTTGACGTCTGCGCCGGTGCAGAAGGCGCGGTCGCCGTTGGCCTGCAGCACCACCGCGTGGATCGAGTCGTCGTCGCGGATCGTCCGCCACGCCCACTCGATTTCGGCCGCCATCCGGTCGTTCACGGCGTTGAGGGCGTCCGGCCGGTCGAGGGTGATCGTGGCTACGTGGTCGTCGGCCACCTCGAACTCGATCGTTGCCAGGTCCGGAGTGGTGACGTCGATGCTCACGAATGTCCTCCTGTAGTTGCGTGATGCGCTTCACTTCCCACTGAGCCTGTGGTAGAAATCATACAAATCAGTTTACTGTTGGCGCGCGGAATCGGGATATCGACGCGAGCAGGGGGATGTATGGAGAACCTGTGCCGGAGAAGTAACGGGTGCCGGTGGCCATCCCGCACGCCGCGCTCCCGATGGTCTCGAGCGGTCGCGACCGTCCTGCCGGACACGAACGAAAGGTCATCCTCATGACGAGAGTTGCGGCCGCCCCGATGTCCGTGACCAACCTGGCCGACCCGGTGATGTACTACAACCCGTACCCGCGATACGCGTATCTGCGTGAGCACGAACCTGTTTCGCGGGTCAAGGCTCCGATGATGGTGCGAGGCACCGGCTACATGGTGACCCGCCACGGCGACGTCCTCGCACTGCACTGCGACAACCGGTTCTCCACCGACGCCACGAAGTACGGGGGCGCGGCGAAGTTCAACTGGATACTGCCTCAAACCCTCAAGCTGCTCGGCGAAACGATGGTGTTCAAGGACGATCCGGAACACAAGAGGCTCCGGACACTGGTGCACCAGGCGTTCACCCCGAAGCTGGTGGCGGGCATGGCCGACCAGGTCACCGAGATCGCGGCCGAACTCGCCGACGAACTGGCCCGCAAGAAGGACATCGATCTGGTCGAGGACTTTGCGGTGCAACTTCCGTTGCGGGTCATCTCCAGCATGCTCGGTGTCGGCGACACCGACCGTGAGCGCTTCCACCACCTCGTCGGCAAGGTGACCGAGGACTCCGGCACCGGCCCGATCGGGATGATCATGCGGATGCCGGCGGCGAACAAGCTGCTCGCCTTCATCCAGCACCTTGCCGACCACGCACGCGCCCACCCGGACGACGGGTTGATCTCAGCGATCGTGGAGGCGCGAGAGGACGGCGACCGGCTCACCGAACGCGAGGTTCTGGGCATGATCTTCCTCCTGCTGCTGGCAGGGCACGACACGACCTCGAACCTGATCGGCAGCAGCATGCTCGCGCTCGCCCGTCACCCCGAGCAACTGCAGTTGCTGCGCGAGGACGAGTCGTTGTGGCCCACCGCGATCGAGGAACTGCTCCGGTACACCACGCCGGTCGCGTGTGCGGCACCACGGATCGCCGTGGAGGACGTGGAATTCGCCGGCACCCGAATTCCACAGGGCAGCCAGGTGATCGGGATGATCATCTCCGCCAACCGGGACCGGGAATGCTACGACGACCCGGAGTCGCTGGACCTGACCCGCACCCCCAACAAGCACATGTCGTTCGCATTCGGGGCGCACTACTGCCTGGGGCACCACCTCGCGCGCCTGGAAGGCCGCATCGCGCTGCAGACGCTGCTGAACCGGTTCGACCGGCTCGAGGTGACCGCCGCCGACACCGACCTGCGATACAAGGCGACACTGTCGCTGCGCGGGCTGAAAGCCCTACCCATGCGGGTCGGCTGAGTCCGGGGCCGGGCATGACGAGGGGGAAGGAATGACGGTGGAAATGCAGGGCCTGCCCGCGGAATTACGCGCGTGGCTGCTGTCCGTTACCGGCGCGGACGAGATCACCGCGAAGCAGGTCCCCGGTGGCGCCAGCAGGCAGGCGTGGTTCGTGGACGCCCACGGGGTGCCCGACGGTGCCCTGTTCCTCCGCTACGATCCGCGACCACCGCAGC
>NZ_JADZGH010000224.1:55502-60830 GCF_015865005.1 Rhodococcus sp. CX | reverse complement strand
GCGCTGTCGGACGCCGGTGCGTGCGTGCCCGCCGTGGTCGCCGTGCACCCGACCCTGCAGGCGGTTCTCCTCCGGAGGGTCGACGGGGAGACCTGGTTCTATCTGATCGGTGACCCCGACGAGCAGGTGGCAGTGGCGCGAGATTTCATCCGTCATCTCGCCGCGATCCACCGGATCGATCCCCGGAATCTGGTGATCGACTCGCTCAGGCCGGTTCGATCGGTCCGCGAGCACCTCGCCGACGAACTCGCCGGGATCCGGCGGCGCATGGCTCGCAAGAAGGGCCCGATGCCGCTGCTGTCGTTCTGTGTCGACTGGCTCGAACGCAACATGCCCGACGACGACGGCCCGGTGGTGCTGGTGCAGGGCGACACCGGTCCCGGCAACTTCATGTACCGCGACGGCCGAGTCACCGCGATCGTGGACTGGGAACTCGCCCACTTCGGTGACCCGATGGACGACATCGCGTGGCTGTCGCTGCGGGCCGCGCAGGACCCGTTCACCAGCTTCCCGGATCGGCTCGCGGAGTACGAGGCGCTGTCCGGCCACCGGATCGACGAACCGAAGATCTGGTACTACCGGCTGCTGGCGGAGGCGAAGCTCGCGACCTTCCACGACGGCGCCGACGACCGCCGGGGCTCCGTCGCGGTGGGTTCCCCGGACGCGGGCAACAGCCTGATCTACGGGATGCTGCACCGGCGCCTGCTCATCGAGGCGCTCGGTCACGCGGTGGGAATCGACATGGAGCGTACCGAGTTCCATCCGGAACCGGACGGTCCCGGCAACGGCCACGTCTTCGACGCCACCTTGGCGGTGCTGCGCGCGGCGGCCGGACAGGCCGGTGACCCGCTGGCCGCCCGCTGGACCAAGGGTGCGGCGCGGCTGGTCAAGTACCTGAAGGAATGCGACCGGGTCGGTGGGGTGCTGGACCGCGACGAGATCGCGGAACTGACGAAGTTGCTCGGCGAAATGCCGGCCTCCGTCGAGGATGGGCGTGCTGCTCTGGCCCGGCGGACGATCGACGGGGAAATCCCGGTCCTGGACTACGTCGCCCAGATGTGGAAGGGCGTCCAACGGGACGACTACCTGATGCGGACCGCGTCCGGCGCCCTCTACGACCGCACCTGGCCACCCATCACCCACGGGACCGGACCCGTCGACAACGGGGAGCCGATCCCGACCCGCGATCCGTCGGTGGGCTGGTGACCACCGGGGGTCGAGGGCGCGAACACGGGCACGTACACCCGGTCCTTGTCCTCATGCGTCCCCGCGACCTCCTCGAACGCGACGGTCACCGGCATGCCGATCTCCACGGACTCCGGCGGACACCCGACGATGCCGGCGGGGATACGAAGCCCGGCCTGGTCGTCGAGTTCGACGAGGGCGATCACGTACGGGACCGCCACCTCGGGGTGAAACCGTTGGACGTTGACGGTGAACGTGTAGACCACCCCGGCGCCGGACGTGTCGCGAATCCCCGCCGGCTCGTTGCAGTCCGGGCAGGTGGCCGCCGGCGGAAAGAACCAGCGCGCACAGCTCTCGCAGAACGGCAGGCGCAGAACGGAATCGGCGCCGCCGGTCCAGAAGGGCCGGTCGACGGAGGTGGGCGTCGGAACATACGGGCGGACCTGCGGGGTCGAGAGCTCCTGCATCGCTTCACAGTATCCGCGACCCCCACCCGGCCGCATCCGAACGGAGGCTCCGATGCACTTTCCTGAGCAGAACGCGATCATCTCGGGGATCGGCATCTCCGACATCGGAAGGAAAACGGGCACACCGGGACTCGATCTCACCGTGCAGAGTGCATCGGCGGCGGTCGCGGATGCAGGCCTGACGCCCGCGGACATCGACACGGTCCTGACACTGGGGGACACTCCGGCGGCCGAGGCTGCCCGCGCTCTGGGCATCGAATCGCCGGACCTTCCGGCACTGGACGGTGATGCGGGGCTGCTCGTCCCGGTGCAGCAGGCCGCGGTCGCGGTCGGGGAGCGCCGGGCCCGGCACGTCCTCGTCTATCGGACCGTGCAGATGATGGGAGGCACGGTCGATCGACCGCGCCGGTCCGGTGGCGGGAAGGGCGGTGGGCGGCCCCGTCGTGGTCCGGGCCCGGCCATGGGCGATGTGTCGTACCTGTTGGCGGCCAACGCGTTCTCCGCGGCCAATTGGCTGGCGCTCCACTGCCGTCGGCACATGCACGAGTACGGCACGACCCGAGAGCATCTGGGATGGGTCGCGATCAACGCGCGCCGCAACGCGGCACTCAATCCTTCGGCGGTGTTCCGGGACGAGATCACGATGGCCGATTATCTCGCGGCCCGGCCGGTCTCGACGCCGTTCGGGCTGCTCGACTGCGATGTGCCCGTCGACGGGTCGATCGCGGTGGTCGTCTCCCACCGCGATCACGCCGCCGGCATGCCGCACCCACCGGTCCGCATCGCAGCGATCGGCGGGGCCGCCGGAACCGGGGGATGGACCCAGCGGCCCGACTATCCCCGGATGGCCGCCACGGATGCCGCGGCGCGGCTGTGGAGCCGGACCGAACTAACCCGGGCCGACGTCGACATCGCGGAACTGTACGACGGATTCACGTTTCTCACGATCACCTGGCTCGAAGCGCTGGGGCTGTGCCCGGAGGGCGGCGGTGGCGACTTCGTGGACGGAGGTACCCGCATCGCGCGCGACGGATCGCTACCGCTCAACACCTACGGGGGTCAGCTGTCCGCCGGGCGGATGCACGGCTACTGGGTGCTGCACGAGGCGTGTGCTCAACTGCGCGGCACGGCGGGGGACCGGCAGGTGCCCCGTCCACCCGAGGTGGCGGCGGTGTCCGTCGGGGGAGGACCGATCGCCGGATGCATGCTCCTCACGCGGTGACCGGCGGTCGAAGTCGAATGTCCTTCGGTAACACCACTTATGGTGGTTGGTGTACCGAAACTTCGGTACGCCGACCGTCATCTCCGTGCTCTGGACGAGTGCCTTCTGCGGGAGCCGGATCAGAGTGGAGTCGATTCGGCCAAAGTGCGGAACATGGCCGAAGCAATACAGTAAATTGGGTTATATGAATGACTCGACGGTCCGCACAGGCGTGGGGGATCGCGCGGATCGCTGATCGGATGTCTGTTCGTCGCAACCGGACGGGGTTGAGGTGACTGAAGACGAGATTCCAGGCGGGGCAGGGGATCACGTGGACACGACAGGGGGTGCGGTCGACGAGATCACCGACTGGTCGAGGGGATACCTCGACCGGCATCTCGGCCGGTCGCTCGTCACCGTCGGGGAACAGATCAAGCTGGGTATCGAGGCGATGCGGTATCTCGTCGTGGACCTCGTGCGTGGCCGGTTCCCCTTCGAGTACTTCGTCCGCGAAGCGGTGTTCATGGCGAAAACCGCGCTGTTGCCGAGCTTCTTCGTCGCCATCCCGATCGGCGTCACCCTGTCGATTCAGTTCGGATTGCTCGCCGGGCAGGTGGGTGCCACCTCCCTCGCCGGTGCCGCGAGCGGTCTCGCCGTGATCCGACAGGGCGCGCCGCTGGTGACCGCGTTGATGATGGCCGCCACCGTCGGTGCCGCGATCTGCGCCGATCTGGGATCTCGGACCATCCGCGAGGAGGTCGACGCGATGAAGGTGATGGGTGTCTCGCCCGTCCGGCGGCTGGTGGTCCCGCGCCTGGCGGCCGCGGTCGTCGTGGGCACCGCGCTCACCGGAACGATCACCTTCATCGGCTTCCTCGCCGGTTACCTGTTCAACGTCTACGTCCAGGACGGTGCGCCGGGCAGTTTCGTCGCCACGTTCGCGTCGTTCGCGACCGTCGGCGACTTGGTGCTGACGATGGTCAAGGCGATCGTGTTCGGTGCGATCGTGGCGACCGTCGCATGCCAGAAGGGACTGTCGACCCACGGTGGTCCGGCGGGGGTCGCGAACTCGGTGAACTCCACCGTGGTCGGGTCGATCATGTTGCTGATGGTCGTCAACGTGCTGTTCACCCAGCTCTACGTCATCGCGTTCCCGAGGGCGTCGTTCTGATGGCATCGCCGTCGGCCTACCACCCCCCGGGCGTGCGCCCGCTCGCGGTTGCGTACGGGGCGATCACGCGACCGATCCGGATGATCGGGCACCTGTTGTCGTTCTTCTGCCGCGCCGTGGCAGGTCTGCCTGCGATGCTCCGGCACTACCACCGCGAGTTCCTGCGCCTGCTGTCCGACGTGACCTGGGGGAACGGGTCCCTGGTGGTCGGCGGTGGCACGGCCGGCGTCATCCTGGTGCTCGGTGCCAGCGCCGGGGCGATCGTCGGGATCGAGGGTTACAACGCGCTGCGCCTGCTCGGTCTCGGCCAGGCGACCGGGCTCGTCTCCGCCACCGCGGCGACCCGCGAACTCGCACCGATCATGGCGGCGCTGGCCTTCGCGGCGCAGGCCGGCTGTCGGTTCACGGCCCAGCTCGGTGCCATGCGCATCTCGGAGGAGATCGACGCCATGGAATCGCTGGCCATCAGACCGATTCCGTACCTCGTCACCACGCGTCTGCTGGCGTCGATGATCGCCGTCATCCCGCTGTTCGTGTGCTGCCTGGTGCTCACCTACGTCGTCGTGCAGCTGGTCGTCGCGCTCGCCGGCGGCGTGTCCATCGGCACCTACCAGCACTACTTTCACCTGGTCATGGCCGGACCGGACATCGTGTATTCGGTGATCAAGGTGGTGGTGTTCGTGACCATCACCTCCACGATCCAGTGCTATTACGGCTATTACGCCCGGGGTGGCCCGCAGGGCGTCGGGGTGGCCGTGGGACGTGCGATGCGCTCCGGGATCAGCGTGATGATCATCGTCAATCTGCTTCTCACGCTGGCCTTCTGGGGAGTCTCGGCCGGTTCGAAGCTGGGGGGCTGAGGATGCGGACGATCTCGCTGGAATCCGAGGCCGGTGCGCCGACCGACCGCATTCTGCTGATCCGCGGTCTCGTCGGTCTCGTCGTCATCGCGGCGGTCGTCGCCGTCCTGCTGCTGCGCTCGACGGGGTCGCTCGACGACCGGGTAGCCGTCACCGCACTGCTTCCCGACGTCGGAGACGGTATCCCCGCGAAATCGGACGTGAAGTTCCGTGGTCTCGTCGTCGGTATCGTCACCGGCGTCGAACCGGGCCGCGACGGCCGGCCGAACGAGGTGTCGATTCTGCTCGAACCCCATGATGCGCAGGGCATTCCCGACACCGTGACCGCGCGGGTGGTCCCGAGCAACGTGTTCGCGGTTTCGTCGGTCCAGCTGGTCGACAACGGTGCCGGGGCCCCGCTCACCGACGGTGCGGTGATCCCCGCCGACACGAGCCGGCCGACCG
>NZ_JADZGH010000224.1:49269-55492 GCF_015865005.1 Rhodococcus sp. CX | reverse complement strand
GACCGCCGCGACGCCACCGTCGGCGTGCTGACCGCGCTCGCATCGGCGACCGAGAACCGCGGGCAGGAGATCCGCGACGCCGGGGGGCAACTCGTCGACATGACCACCGCGCTCAATGCCGCCGTCGACGACGGTTCGGACCGGTCCCAGCTGGTCGACCTGGCCACCGCGCTGCGGGGACTCCAGGAATCCGCACCCGAACTGCTCGACGCCGTCCATCACTCGGCCGTGCCGATGCTGACCGTCGCCGAGAAACAGGCCGCACTCACCGACCTGCTCGCAGCCGGCCAGTACACGATGGGAACCACCGAACGGGCACTCGGCAACAATGCCGACCGGATGATCACCATCACCGGTCAGCTGGCCCCGGTGCTGGACCTGCTCGCCGCGGGCGGCGCGGCCTTCCCCGGGATCGCCACCGACATCGCGGTCGTATCGCGCCGGTTCTCGACCGAATTCTGGGACCCTGCCCGCCAGCGCGGCACCGGACACTTCGTGTGGACGCTGACGCCGCACAAGGTCTACGGCCCCGCGGACTGCCCCCGCTACGGCGACCTCGCCGGTCCGTCGTGCACGTGGCCGGCACCGGCCGGCAGTGCGCAGCCGGTGCTGCCGGCGAGCCTGGACCCGCGCAACTTCCGGCCACCCGCGGCTCTGTCGGGCGGCAACGTCGGCCCGGTCGGCGGCCCCGCCGAGATGGAGGCCCTGCGGGAACTGCTCGGTGAACAGGCGACCACGGCGGCCTCGCTGATTCTCGGACCTCTGCTGCGCGGGATGAACGTGAGCGTGGACACCGTCCCCGTGCCGGCGGGAGCCGGGGATCCGGTCCCTGTCGCGGAGGGAGGACGATGAGCTACCGGCGCTCGATCATCTGGCTCTCGCTGTTCCTGGTGGCCTCCGTCGTCCTCACCTGGACGATCCTGAACACGTTGCGCCGCGGGATGAGCGGCTCGACCCACACCTACTCCGCCGTGTTCACGGATGTATCCGGGTTGCGTTCCGGCGACGACGTCCGGGTCGCCGGGGTCCGCGTCGGCCGCGTCGACTCGATCGATCTCGACGGCAATCTCGCCCGAGTACGTTTCCAGGTGGACCGTGACCACACACTCAGCGGCGACACCCGGGCCGCGGTGACCTATCAGAACCTCATCGGCCAGCGCTATCTGGCGCTGTCGCTCGGCGACTTCGGCACGCCGACGCCGCTGGAACCGGGCGCCGAGATCCCCGTCGACCACACCGAACCGTCCTTCGACATCTCACTGTTGCTCAACGGATTCGAACCGCTGTTCAGCGTCCTCGATCCGGACAGCGTCAACGACCTCTCCGAAGCGCTCGTCGGTGCCCTCGGCGGCGACGCGGGATCGATCACGCGGCTGCTCGCGCAGACCTCGGCCCTCGCCGAGTCGATCGCCGGCCCGGACGAGGTTCTCGGGGATCTGATCACCCAACTCGGGACCGCGCTGACCGGGCTGTCCCGGCAGTCCGGAGATCTTCAGGACGTTATCACCCGCTCCCAGGTGATCTTCACCGAGCTCGCGTCCCGCAGGAGCGACCTGGTCACGTCCGCGGAGACCATCACTCGGGTCGGGAACCGGGTCGCCGAGATCGCCGCGGCCACCCGGCCCGAGGTCACCGAGTTCCTGGACCGGGAGCCGGGGTTCTCCTCCCATTTCAACGCGGGGAAGGAAGACTTCGAATACCTGGGCGCCAACGCGCCGTTGCTGCTCAAGGGCCTCGCCCGGATCAGTCAGGAGGGC
Organism: Rhodococcus sp. CX; assembly: GCF_015865005.1. NCBI lineage: Bacteria > Bacillati > Actinomycetota > Actinomycetes > Mycobacteriales > Nocardiaceae > Rhodococcus > Rhodococcus sp. CX. The sequence goes on along the minus strand of NZ_JADZGH010000224.1, from coordinate 53,735 downwards.
AGCTTCCTCGGCGCCTACGTGTGCGATCTCAACCCACTCGGGTTCGCTCCGTTCCTGGTGCCGTTGGTTCCGGAGATGGTCGCCGACTCCACGCCGGGCGGCAAGGCCCAGTACTCGCCGATCTGTCAGCCATGAGGACGGGGGTGCACACGATGACGAGGAAACCGGTCGAGGAGTGGGATTCGCTGCGGCTCGGAATCGCCGGGGTCGTCGCCCTCGTCGTGGTCGTCCTGGCGATCGTCGGGGTCAGTTCAATCGATCCCGGACGCCGTGAGATCGTGGCCGAGTTCGCGCAGGCCGCCGAGATCCGTGTGGGCGACCAGGTGACCGTGGCGGGCGTCGCGGTCGGAGAGGTCACCGGCGCCGAACTCGCCGGTGACCGGGTGAACGTGACGATGAAGATCGACCGGGACGTCGCGCTCGGTGCCGACACGCGGGCGTCGATCAAACTCACCACGCTGCTCGGCTCGCGCTACGTCGCGCTCACGCCGGGAGGGTCCGGCACCTTCGAGGACCGGCGAATTCCACTGGACCACACCGAAGTTCCCTACGATCTGCAGGAGACGATCGAAGGGGCGACCAGCACCTTCGAGCAGGTCGACGCCGCGGAGGTCGCCGACGCGATGACCACACTGACCGGCCAGCTGGAGGGGGCACCCGAGGTGGTGCCCCAGGCGATCGCCAACGCCGGCACCCTCGCGGAGATCGTCGCCGCCCGGCGCACGCAGATCGGCGACCTGATCAGCGGCACCGAGCGGATCACCTCGGTGATCCGGACGCAGCAGTCGAACATCGGGTCCCTGATGGTGCAGGGCCGCGATCTTATGTCGGAACTCGACCGGCGCCGGGAGTCGGTGATCGGCATGTTCGCCGCGACGACCACCCTGATCGACGAGCTGCACCGGACCGTCGTCGACGACAGCCCCGAGATCCAGGAACTGATGGCCGAACTCGACAGCATGCTCGGATCGCTGGCCCGGCACGACGACCTGCTCCGCAACATCCTGGAGGTGGCGCCCCTGCCGGTGCGCAATTTCACCAACGCATCGGGGTCCGGAAACTACGTCGACTTCACCGGGCCGGCCGGCGTCCTGGTCGACTCCTGGATGTGCGCGCTGAGCGGGCGCGCCGAAGAACTCGCAGCGAACCCGTACTTCCAGGAATGCCGATGAACCGCCGGCGGATCGGGTTCACGGCGGCGCTGATGCTCGTGCTCGTCGTGGTTGCGGCGGCGGCCGCGTGGCCGGGCGAAAAGCAGCGCACCATCGTCGCCCAGTTCGCGAGCGGCGCAGGACTGTACGAGGGCAACAAGGTGACCGTGCTCGGAATCACCGTCGGCCGGATCGTCACCATCGAGCCGCGCGGCACCGCGGTCGATATCACGATGGAGGTCGATCCGGAGGTCCCCGTCCCGGTCGACGTGCAGGCGGTCGCGGTGTCCTCGTCCGTGTTGACCGATCGGCACATCGAACTATCGCCCGCCTACACCGGCGGTCCGGTGTTGTCGGACAACGCTTTCCTGCCGTTGGACCGCACCCGAACACCGATCGAGTTCGACCGGCTGCTGTCGATGGTGGACACCCTGTCGCGGGAACTGGGCAGCGACGACGGCGGCGACGGCCCGGTCGGGAGGATGCTCGCGGTCACCGCCGATTCGCTGGAGGGGAACGGTCCGGCGATGCGCGAGGCCCTCAGCCGATTATCGGACGCGCTCCGGACGGGGGAGGACCCGAGCGCCACGCGGGACTCGATCGTCACCCTCGTCGACAACCTGAACGCGCTCACCCAGGCGGCCGCCGACAACGATGCCACGATCCGGGAATTCGGCGGGAGCCTGCGTCGGCTCAGTGACATGCTCGCCGACGAGGCCCTCGGTCAGGGCGACACCGGTTCCAAACTGAACGAAATCCTCATCCGGACAGAGGAAATGCTGGCACAGAACCGAATTCCCATTCAGGGCACGGTCGCCAGCACCGAGACCCTCACTCGGGCGATGAGCGACTACGAGCGGGAGATGTCGGAGTTCCTGAACGTGGCCCCGTTGCTGCTCGACAACGCGTACAACGCGATCGACCGCACCAACGGAGTGGTCCGCGTGCACACCTTCGCCGACCGGATTCTGTTCGACCACCAGATGCTCAAGGAGGTCTGCAATCTCGCCGGACTTCAGGAATTGGGGTGCGCGACCGGCAAACCGCAAGACTTCGGACCCGACTTCGGTATCACCGCGATGCTGGCGACCGTGGCGGGGGTGGTCCCGTGAGGACGGTTCGACGCTCGGCTGGGCGGTCACGGGTGCCTGCGGCACGGCAGTCACGGCTGTCGCCGATCGCGGTGGCCGTCGTCTGTGTGCTCTGCTGGGCGCTCGCCGGCTGCTCGGTGGGGCTCGGCCAGCTCCCGCTGCCCGCGCCCGGGACAGGGGGCGACGGCTTCGTCGTCACCGCGATCTTCCGGAACGCGCTGAACCTGCCGGCGAAGGCGAAGGTCCGGGTGAAGGGCGCCGACGTCGGATTCGTGCTGGACATGGAGGTCCGTGACTACCTGGCGGTGGTGCGGATGCAACTCCGGGACGGAACCCTGCTACCCCAGGGCACGCGGGCAGAATTGCGTTCCGCGACACCGCTCGGAGACGTCTTCGTCGCGCTGGAACCGCCCGCCGACCCCGGGGGTGCGGTGTTGCAGGACGGCGACACCATCCCGGTGGAGTCGACGTCCGCGGGCGCGACGGTCGAGGAGGTGCTTTCGACGGCGGCGATGCTGGTCAACGGCGGTGCCATCCGGAATCTGACGAAACTCGTCAACGGTCTCGGTGAATCGGTCGGTGACGGCGGCGACGAACTGGGTGCGCTGGTCCGCGAGTCCACCACGCTGGTCGCGTCGCTGTCGGCGCGGACGTCGGAGATCGAAGCGGTGCTGGGTTCGGCGAACGCCCTCGCCGACACCGTCGTGGAGCGGCAGCAGAGTATCGACTCCGCGCTCGCCGCAGCCGGACCGGCCCTCGGGGTGGTCGCCGACAACACCCAGGCGATTCTCGGCACGGTCGACCAGCTCACCCGGATCACCCAGCAATTGGAGCGGTTCCCGTCGATCAACGGGACAGGTGCGGGTGGGATGGTGCAGGACATCAACCGGATCGCCGGATGGCTGAACGCGGCGGCGACGGCGCCGGGCGCCAGCATCGAGGACGTCAACCGGATCCTCGGCCCGATCATCAAGCTCACCAGCGGCACCTCCGGTCATGTCGACGTGTCGATTTCGCAGTTCGCGCTCGGCGCGTTCGACGACCCGAACTACCACGCAGACCCGGGATCGAGGCTCCCGGACGCGGGGGACTGGGAGCGTTTCGCCGGGTCGCTCGCGGTGACGATGTTCCGCCTCCAGCAACGGCTCGAGGGTCCGCGATGAGCACGCAGGGCGACATCGTCGAGGCCTCGGCGCGGGGGCTGCTCTCCGGGGTGCGGTGGGGCCGGCGACACCGGACCGCGCTGTCGGTCCTGGCTCTGGTCGCGTTGCTCGTCGGTGGCGTCGCCTACCTGTTCCTGAATACGTTGGAGCTCAACCCGGCGAGGGCGACGATCCGGGTGGACGTCCGGCTCGCGCAGTCCGGTGGTCTGCTGCCGGGTCAGGACGTGACGTTGCGCGGGGTGGCGGTCGGCCGGGTCGAGTCGGTGGATATCGACGGCACGGGCGTCCGGGCGGTCGCGGTGATCGACGCCGCCGTGCCGATCCCGGCGACCGGGCAGGTGCGGGTGTCCAGCCTGTCCCCGGCGGGCGAACAGTTCCTGGATTTCCAGCCCACCACCGACGACGGCCCCTATCTCACCGACGGTTCCGTCGTCGACGAATCGAACACGTCGACCCCCGTCCCGATGGCGACGATGCTCGAGAACATGGAGCCGATGCTGGCGCAGATCGACCCCGACGATCTGGCCGTGATCACGAAAGAACTCGGGACCGGTCCCGAGGGAGTCCACAAACTGCGCGACATCGTGCACGGCGGAACGTTCCTGGTGTCCACGCTGCACGCGGTGCTGCCGCAGACCCTGGGAATCCTGCAGACCGACAAGGTCGTTCTGGCCACCCTGTCCGAGACGGCACCCGGCCTGGCCGCGACCGCGGCGAATCTCGACGGCACCCTGCGCGGGGTCAGCGCCATGGACGGCGGCCTGCGGCAGCTGCTGGAGCAGACCCCGGCGACCGTGCGCAGCATCGACGCCCTGTTCGCCGACAACTCGCCGACCATGGTGCAACTGCTGGGCAGCCTGGTCACCGTGACGCAGATGGTGAACGTGCGCCTGCCGGCGTTGCAGGAGTTCATTTTCCCGCAGCAGCGCGACGGGTCGACACTCCAGTCGATCGGGACCGTCTTCCGGGACGGCGGAATCTGGGGCGCGGTCGACGTCTACCCGAGGGTGCCGTGCGACTATCCGCTGCCCCGGTCGGCGCCCTCGCGCCCGGACTTCCCC
>NZ_JADZGH010000224.1:42451-49259 GCF_015865005.1 Rhodococcus sp. CX | reverse complement strand
TCCTCAATACGCACTGCCCCGATCCGCAGTTGCTTCCCCGCGGCGCGGCGGCGGCACCGCGGCCCCCGGGAGACGACACCGACAAGCCGGCGCCGGGCAGCGATCCGCTGGGCCGCACCAGCCCGACTCCGCAGGGCCCGCAAACCCTGCCGACCCCGTACGCCGGGCCGCCGATCCACTTCAACTGAACCCGACCTGGAGGTAACCGTGAGCAGCGTGAAGGATCCCCTGCTGGAGGACGACCCGGACACCGTGACGGCCGCGGCCGAGCGATCCGAGCCGGGGAAAGCCGTTGTCTCCGAACCGGACACCGCGACACCCGCCCCGGGGACAACGACACACCCCATCCGCAGGGTACTCGCCGGTGTACTCGCCGCCGCGGTGTGTGCCGGAGCGGGGTTCGCCGGCTGGCGCATGTACTCCGACGCGGCGGTGGACCGCGCCGCATCGGAGGCGCTCGAGACCGCGAGGAACTACGCCGTCACCCTCACCAACATCGAGGCCGGCGACATCGACCGGAACTTCTCCGACGTCCTGGCCGGGGCGACCGGGGAGTTCCGCGACATGTACTCGAGGTCCAGCAGCCAGCTCAAGCAGATGCTGGTGGACAACAACGCCAGCAGCACGGGCACGGTGGTGGACGCCGCGGTGCGGTCGGCGACCGCCCACGAGGCGGTGGTGCTGCTCTTCGTCGACCAGACGATCACCAACACCGCCACCCCGGAACCGCGGGTCGATCGCAGCCGCGTGGTGATGACGCTCGACAAGGTGGACGGACGCTGGCTGGTGAGCAGGGTCGACCTGCTCTGATTGCGCCGCTCGGCGCCAGCAGGCTCCTGGTACGGCTCGGAAACCGCTGTTGCTGATGACGATCCGCGCGGGGCCGTCGATGGTTGCCAGCTCGTACAGCGCTTCGTCGAGATGGGTCGAAATCAGGATCATCCGCTCCTCCCACGCCGCCGGACCGGCCGGGGTGTCGCCCGCGCAGCGGCGGTAGTAGTGGCGCAGTTGCTGCTCATGGATCGCGAACCGGACGGGCGGATCGAGCGGAACGTCGCGGTAGGTGATGGTTCTATCCGGCGCTGTGGACGAGCATGTTGTACTCCTCGTCCGAGATGACGCCCATGAAATTCGCATGCCCGAGCCAGAACAGGCTGTCGTCGTCGTAGACGGGGTCCTCGGTGATGTCTACTTGGCCGCTTGACTTCTCGACTCGGGGGAAGGACTTGGCCCTCAACTCTGCCGCGACGTTGTCCAGGCTGATCTCGTTGTTCGCGAGTTGCTGCATCAGTTGCTTGGTAGTGGTCATTGGGCGTGCTCACTATTCTTGCTCGTGGGGTGAAGGGGAGGAGCTGGTCTACTCCGTCCTTTCCTGGCGGGGCCGACCCCGATCTCGCCGCCCTATGGGCGCGGAATCGCCACCCGCATCAACGATCACGGACCGTCTACAGCCAGGGCTGGCCGCATGTCGGCAGCTCACCTCGCTGCCGTGGATCTGTGGCTCGTCGGACGTGACCGGAGTCAGGGGGCCCGGAGGCTAGTTGGTGACGGCCGCTGCGCTGGGCGACTTCTTCGACTGCGGGGTCTTGCCCTCGGCCTGCCGGGCCTCGAGCAGGCGGCTGGCCTGGTCGAGAATGCAGTCGAGACCGTACTCGAAGTTCCGGTCGTTGGGCGCCCCGCTCTGGATTCCCTTCGCATTCGCCTCGGCGAGCAGCGGAGTGGTTTCGCTCGAGATCGGAAGGAGCTCGTAGTACGCACCCGACGGAGCTTCGGACTGCCGGTTCTTCTCCTGCAGGCGCTGCAGCACGATCATGCCGTGGACGTGCAACTGCACCGCCGAGTAGACGTCGACCGCGTCCTCGAGCGTGAACCCCGACTCGACGAGATTCGCGATGACGCTCTCGGTCTGCTTCGCGCCGAGCTGGGCGGCCTTGGGGCTCAACGCGGATCGGATCAGGATGAGGTCGCACAGAATCGGGTTCTTCACGAACGTCTCCCGGACGGTCCGTGCGTGGTTGCGCAAGGTGTCGCGCCAGTTCGAGGCCTCGACGAAGGGCATCGAGTAGGCGTACTCGCGCAGTGCGCGGTCGGCCATTGCACTGAGCAGGTCGTCCTTCTTGCGGAAGTACCAGTAGATGCTGGTGACGCCGACATCCAGGTGCTTGCCGAGCATCGGCATGCTCAGGTTGTCGATCGAGACTTCCTCCGCGAGTTCGAACGCGCCGTCGAGAATGTCGTCAGGGTTGAGTGAACCCCGTTCGCGCCGTGGCCGTTTCGCCATGTCACACTCCCAACTCTGTCGTGTCGCACCGGAGTGCCACCCGTCCGCCGGACCGGCTCGATGCCGCCGACCCACCCGTACATGCCACCGTAAATGATACCGACGGGGGCACGGTCGGCCCGGTGACGGCCTATCCCGATATCCTTACCGATAGTAATACAGTAACATTGTCGGCATTTGTGCGGGGTGGACGAGAGGCGGCACGTCGTGGATCTCGGACTAGCGGACGCGGCGGCGGTGGTCGTCGGTGGCAGCCGCGGGATGGGCCTGGCCACCGCTCGATGTCTTGCCGAGGAAGGGGCGCGCGTCGCCGTCGTCGGCCGATCGGAGGCCGCCGTCACCGCTGCCGCACAGGAGTTGACCGAGCGCGGTAGTCCGGAGGCGTTCGGCCTGGTCGCCGACGTTCGCGATGCCGCGCGTGTCGCATCGGTGTTCGCGGAACTGGATCGACGATGGAACGGCGAACTCAACGTGCTGGTCAACGCGGTCGGGCCGAACGTGCAGGGCAGTTTCGAGATGCTGACCGACGACCAGTGGCACGAGGCGGTCGACGACGGTGTGCTGTCGATGGTCCGCTGCGCCCGCGCCGCCCTGCCGATGCTGCGGCGCGCCGAGTGGGGCCGGATCGTGAACTTCTCCGCGCAGTCGACGCAGCGGCAGAGTGTTTCGCTCGCGGCCTACACGGCGGCCAAGGCGATGGTGACCAGCGCGTCGAAGAACCTGTCGCTGTTGCTCGCCCGCGACGAGATTCTCGTCAATGTCGTCTCACCCGGAGCGGTGGTCACCCCGGCTCTGGTCGACTGGGCCGCGTCGGTGGGTGTCGAGTCGGAGGATCCCTACCGGTTGATGGAACTCATCGACACCGAATACGGCCACGCCGCGCAACTTCCGCGCGCCGGTAGGCCCGAGGAGATCGGTGCCGTCGTCGCGTTCCTCGCCTCGCGCCGCAATTCGTACATGACCGGGGCGGACGTGAACGTCGGCGGCGGTTCGGATTTCGCGTGATCCGAACCGCCGCCGGGCCGTTCCGGGTGACGGGGGGTCGATGTGGGATCGGCTGTCAGCGCAGGCTGATCGCCATCCGCTTGATGCCGTGCACGAAATCGCTGTGCACGTACTCGGGTTCGCCGACGCTGAGGTCCGGCAGTCGCGTCAGGAGCTCGTGGAACAGATGCCGCAGTTCCATCTTCGCGAGCTGCCGGCCCAGGCACGAGTGCGGACCCGGCGCGCCGAAGCCGACGTGCGGATTCGAAGTTCGGGTGATGTCGAACTCGTGGGGTCGGTCGAACACCGACTCGTCGCGGTTGCCGGAACAGTAGAACAGCACGACCTTCTCGCCGGCTCCGATCTTCGTGCCCGCGACCTCGGTGTCCTCCGTCGCGTGCCGGGCGAAGTGGATGACCGGAGTCGACCAGCGCACGAACTCGTCGACGGCACCGTCGATACGGGCATCGAAATCCGCGAGCAGCCAGTCCCGCTGCTCCGGGTGCGCGACGAGCGCGGCGAGGGCGTGACTGCTCGCCTGCTTGGTGGTGTCGTTGCCCGCGGAACCGAGCAGCACCATGAACGCGCCGATGTCCTCGTCGCTCAGGCGATGGCCGTCGACCTCGGCGTTCACGATGTTGGTCATCAGATCGTCTCGGGGATCTTCGCGACGCGCACCCGCGAGTTCGGTGCCGGCGCCGGCCAGGATGCCGAGCTGGGTCATCAGATGCGGTGCGCGTTCCTCGAGGGAGGAATACTCCTCGTCGCTGGCGCCGAACAGGCTCTCCACCGCATCGGCGATTTTCTCCCGATCCTCGGGAGCGACGCCGATCATGTCGGAGATCGTGCGCATCGGCATCCTGCGTGAGTACTCCGCAGCGAAATCCACCGTGCCGTTCGCCGCGAGGTCGGCAACCAGATCGTCGACGATCTCCCGGGCACTGGTTCGGATCTGGTCCTCGATCAACCGGATCTGTCTCGGGGTGAAGGCCATGTTGATCAGACGGCGGTACCGGGTGTGCTCGGGCGGATCCATGGCGAGGAAGAAGGCCATCGCCCGCTGGATCTCGGCCGGCATCGGGTCCATGCTCACACCCTGGCTAGAGCAGAACAATTCGTGATTGCGGCTGACGTACTGGATGTCGCTGTGGCGCGTGACCGCCCAGAATCCGGTCTCCGCGTGCGGGAAGATCGACGGGGTAGGTGGGTGCCAGCTTAAGCCTTCCTCGGCGCGCAGTGCCGCGAACGTGTCGTCCCGGGTGCGGAAGTCGTTCTTCCAGAACTCGGGCGCCGAGATGTCGAGCCGATGAAAGGGGCGCGGCGAGGTGGCGCCGTCGACGGTCATCGGGCCCCGTCCTGCGAACCGTTGGAAAGTGCTGCATCGGTGCGCAATTCGATGTAGTGTCGGCCGGTCACAGAATCCCCCTGTATTCGGACTTCCAGACAGGTGTTCGGTATTACAGTTGATGTTACGGGATCGATATCCGCCGACGGGTCGAAGTTCGTGCGGTCGGCGTCGAGCCTGCCGATCAGACTCGACCGGGAAGGCTGAGCGAATGAGCACCGGCACCGCCGACAATCCCACCGACCTCCACCCGGCACCGGACCTCGCCACGCTGCTCGACGAGCAGCGTCGGGGGTTCCTGGCGGAAGGTCCACCCACCGCGGCGGTTCGGCGGGACCGGATCGACCGGCTCGTTGCGATGGTTCTGGACAACCGCGACGCCTACGTCGACGCGTTGTCCACCGACTTCGGGACCCGTTCGCGCACGGGGACGCTGTTCACCGAGATCATGGGCATGCTCTCGGTGATCGAACACACCCGGGCCCACGTCGACAAATGGATGAAACCGCGCAACCCCAAGCCCGGCGCCCGGCTATACGGAATCCGGGCCGAGGTCCAGCCCACCCCGCTCGGCGTCGTCGGCATCATCGGACCCTGGAACTTCCCGCTCAATCTCGTCGTACTGCCCGCGGCGGCCGCGTTCGCCGCCGGCAATCGCGTGATGATCAAGATGTCCGAGATCGCCGGTCACACAGCAGAACTCACGCGGTCGCTTGCATCGTCCTATTTCGATCCGACCGAGTTCGCGGTCGTCACCGGCGGTGCCGACGTGGCCGCGGAGTTCTCCGCACTGCCGTTCGACCACCTGTTCTTCACCGGCTCGACCCGCGTCGGGAAGCTCGTGCAGCGGGCCGCTGCGGAGAACCTGGTACCGGTGACGCTCGAACTCGGCGGGAAGAATCCGGTCGTGGTCGCGCCGGACGCGGACGTGCACCGATCCGCCGAGCGCATCGCCCGGGCGCGGATGGTCAACGGTGGCCAGGTGTGCGTGTGCCCCGACTACGTCTACGTACCCGCCGACCGGATCGACGCGTTCACCGTGACTCTGCAGTCGACGCTGCGCGCGATGTTCCCGACCGTCGTCGGCAACGACGACTACACCGCATGCGTCGACACCGCGAACTACGAACGGATCCTGGCGCTGCTCGACGACGCGCGGGCCCGAGGTGCGCGCATCGAACCGGTGGCGCCGGTGGGTGAGATCCTGCCCGACCCGGCGACCCGCAAGATCGCGCCGACCGTCGTCCGGGACGTCACCGACGAGATGCGCATCGCGACCGAGGAGATCTTCGGGCCGGTCGTGCTCGTCCGCCCGTACACGTCGCTGGACGAGGTGATCGACCGGGTCAACGCCGGCCCGTCGCCGCTGGTCGCGTACTGGTTCGGTCCCGACGGTCCGGACTTCCGCCGCTTCGTCCGCGGGACCCGTACCGGCGGTGTCGCCCGAAACGACTTCGCGATCCACATGCTCCCCGACGACGCGCCGTTCGGCGGGGTCGGGCACAGCGGCATGGGTGCCTACCACGGCAAGGTCGGGTTCGACACGTTCAGCCACCACCGCACGATCGTCGGCACCGACCTGCCGTTCGCCGTCACCGCGATGGCCGCCCCACCGTTCGCCGCCCCGACCCGCAAGATCGTCGATCTCGCACTGAACGCCGCTCACCGCCGTTCGCGGCGACGTACCCGCGGTCGCCTTCCGCACCGTACGACGGATGGGCCGACGCCCTCCGGGACCGTCACGTCTTGACCGCAGCGGCTCAGGTGTTCCCGCTGGATTCGCGGACCAGCGCGCGGACCACGCCGAGATCGGCCTTGCCGGAAGGAGTTCGGGGAAGCGCACCGACGAACACGATCCGTGCCGGAATCTCATACGGCGCCAGCCGGGTTCGCAGGAATTCGACGAGTTCGTCGGAGGTCACGGTGACCCCGTTCCGCGGTTCGACAACGGCGCAGGGCACCTCACCGAGCCGATCGTGCGGTGCCGCCACGACCGCGGCACCGTCGACCCCGGGATGCTGTTCCAGCGCGGCGCGCACGTCGTCGGGCAGGACCTTGAAACCGCCGCGGATGATCGCCTGATCGGCGCGGCCCAGAATCCACACGAACCCGTCCTCGTCGATGCGGGCGAGGTCGGTGGTGCGGATCCACTCCGATTTCGGGCCGAGCTGGCCCGGTTTGACCTCGAGCAGACCGGG
>NZ_JADZGH010000224.1:9688-42441 GCF_015865005.1 Rhodococcus sp. CX | reverse complement strand
ACCGCCACTCGCTCGGCCGACGCTGCCGCGTTTGGTCTGCCAGTACCGGCGATGTTCGGGCAGGGTCCAGCCCGCGACGCCACCGCCGAACTCGGTCGCGGCATACGACGTGAGTACCGGTATGCCGAACTTGTCGTGGAAGGCGTCCGCGTCGTCGGCGGACAGCGGTGCGGTGCCGGACGTGACGACCTCGATCGACGCGAGGTCCTCGCGGCCGAGGTCGGAATGCAGCACCGTGCGCAGCGCGGCCGGCACCAACGACACCGCGCGCGGCCGGTGCGTGCGTACCGCGGCGATCCACCGATCGAGTTCGAAGCGGGGGAGCAGCACGAACGGCCGCGCACCGGTGCTGTCGCGGAGTTCCGGTCCGACAGTCGCGGGTATGAGGTGTGGTTCGGCATCGAGACCGCTCAGTTCGACGGTCACGGTGCCGGGTAAGGGTGCGACGAGGGCACGCAGGTCGTCGGGACCACCGATGATCAGCGGAAGCCGGAGTGCGGCGATGTCGGCCCGGGTGCGGTCGTCGCCGCGTGCGGGGTTGATCACCACGACGGTGCCGCCCACCGCCAGGACGCCGAGAAGCGCGGCGACGAACTCGGGGCGGTTGCGCAGCAGTATCCCCACCTCACCGTCGGCGCCGGGGGTCGACGCGATCCGGCGCACTGCGTCGCGCATCCGCCCTCGCGACACCCATGCGTCGTCGAATTCGACCATCGGCGAATCCGGTGCGAGCGCAAGGACCGCGGCGATGCGCGCGGACAATGCGTGCGTGGTCACCGGCACTGCCACACGGGTGCCCGCTTCTCGACGAACGCGCGCGGGCCCTCGAGGGCGTCTTCGGTGCGGGTCACGCGTTCGCGGAACGACTCGGCCAGCATCTCCGCCTCGTGCAGCGGGACGTTCAGGCCTTTGACGATCGCCAGCCGTGTTCCCCGAACTGCCAGGGGCGCATTGGAATTGACGATGCCGGCGATCTCGTGGGCGCGGTCCAGGAGCCGGTCGTGCTCGACGACCTCGGTGACCATCCCCAATTCGTATGCGCGCGCGGCGCTCATCCGCTCGTGTTTGCCCATGAGCGCCATGCGCAGGGCGACCGACCGGGGCAGCACCCGGGACACCCGGACCATCTCGCGGCCGGCGACCAGGCCGATGCTCACGTGCGGGTCGAAGAAGGTGGCCTCCTCCGAGGCGATCACGATGTCGCAGGTGGTGACCCAGTCGAGTCCTGCGCCGCAGCACAGACCGTTGATCGCGGCGACGATCGGTTTCGTCATGGTCCGGAACGGTGGTGTGCCCTCCTGGGGCGCCTCCCACTGTTCGTAGGTCGACAGATACGGGCGCTCGTTGATCACCTTGCCGTCACCGGGGATCTCCTTGACGTCGGCCCCGGTGCAGAACGCGCGGCCGGTGCCGGTGACGACGAGCGTCCAGACCTTGTCGTCGTTCTCCGCCTCGGCGTACGCGGCGCGCAGTTCGGTGATCATGTGGGGGCTGAGCGCATTGAGGGCTTCGGGCCGGTTCAGCGTGAGAGTGGCCGTGTGCCCGTCGACTTCGTACTCGATCGTGTCGAACGGCATGTGTTTCCTTCTGCGGAGATGACAGCCATACTGGTGTATCTACAGTATCCCATACCGTTATGCCCGATCCAGCGGAAGAGAGACAACGATGACGAGCTCCAGTGCCGCGGACGGACGTGTCCTCTTCGACGTGGATCCGGATCGCCGCATCGCGACCGTCACCCTCAACGACCCCGCGCGCCGCAATTCTTACGACGCCCCTATGCGCGACGCGCTCGCCCGATACCTCGACGACGTCGCGCAGGACGATGACATCACGGTCGTGCTGCTGCGGGGCGCCGACGGTGTGTTCAGTACCGGGGCCGATATGAACAACGCATATGGGTGGTATGGCACGAAGGGTGAGTGGGACCGTTCGCAGAAGAGCCGGCCCAGCCAGCGGCGCCGTCTCACCGTCGACCGCAAGACATTCGGCTTCTACCACGAGTTCCTGGGCTATCCGAAGGTCACGGTGGGGGAGATCAGCGGTTACGCGCTCGGTGGTGGGTTCGAGATGGCACTGATGACCGACATCTCCGTGATCGCGCGGGACACCCGCATCGGGATGCCCGCGACCCGGTTCCTCGGCCCGGCACTGGGCAGCCTGCACATGTTCTTCCACCGGCTCGGACCGGTGCTCGCGCGCCGGCTGCTGCTGACCGGCGACATCGTCGACGCCGCGTCCGTCGAACACCTCGGCGTGTTCACCGAGACATGCGAGCCCGGTGCGGTCACCGCTCGCGCCCGGTACTGGGCGGAGAAGGCCGCGAAGATGCCCGCCGACGGCGTCGTCATCGCGAAGGAGGCGTTCCGGCTCGTCGAGCAGAGTCAGGCCTACCAGGGCGAGGAGGTCGCGAGCTATCTGTTCCACGCCTTCGGCACGAACCTGCAGTTCGGGCCTGGTGAGTTCAACTTCGTCAAGACGAGGGCCGAACACGGGACCAAGGAGGCATTCCGCCTGCGCGACGAGCACTTCCACGTCCCCGATCCCGGCGGCTCCGCCGCCGGTGTGCATTAGTGGCGGTTGGGGTCGCCACAAAACCACACCGAGGGGATGCGGTACAGTGACGGTGCTTCACGAGTTGCCGTCGCCAAGCCCCGACTGGACGGCACACCAACCCCACGCTCGCGGGTGGTTCGGGTGACGAAGCGGTCCGAGACCGACCGGCTCGGACAGGAGCGCCCCGTCCCGGGGCTTACCCGGAGGAACACGATGATCCTTGTCGCTCGTTCGATCGTCCGCACCGCCGTCACGTGCCGCTCGTACCACGACGGCCATCACGTCCATCACATCCGTGCTCGGCACGCCCTCGCGGACCGCGATCTCGCGGTGCACGTGCTCGTCGAGATCGTCGACGGAAAAACCGTGCAATTGTCCTGGGACGGAAACAGAGTCGAGTTCCAGCACCACGACGTCGACGCGATCGCCCAGGCTCTCGACCTCGGCGGTGACATCGGCGAATGGATCCCGCGATGGCGCGTGCTCGTTCTGCCCGGCCGGGAACCGGAGGACCGCACCGTGTTCACGCTGAGCGATTCGGAGCACTGGTCCGACTGCACCTCGCCGAAACCGGAGACGGGCCCTATCGGGCAGGTGCTGAATGCACTCGTGTGAGCGGGACCGGCGGAACTCGGTGTAGGAAAGGTGTTTCCGCCCGCCGACGGGATCGGGTCGCCGTCACGGGTTCACCGGAAGCAGTAGCTCCGGGGAGTTGTTGCGCGGATTGTTCACCGCGGTGCTCACCTCGTACGGGTGCAGATGCGGCTCCGGGATCGAGTTGAGCAGGGCTTCGACGTCGTCGCGATCGGTGAGGGTCGGGTCGAGCCACGGGTCGATGAACGACTCCGGCAGCAACACGGGGGAGCGGTCGTGGATGTGCCCGGCCGCGTCGGTCGCCGGTCGGGTGAGCACAGTGCACGTCCACAGCCACCTGTTCGGATCGTCCTCGGGTAGTTCCGGATTCGGCCACAATTCGTACAGGCCGGCCATCGCGAGCGGTTTGTCGGCGTGGAGGAAGAACGGGATCTTCTTGCCGTTCTCGTCCTTCAGCCACTCGAAGTAGCCGTCGGCCGGCAGAATGCAGCGCCGACGTGCCGCGGCCGCTTTGAACGCGGGTTTGCTCGTGACGGTCTCGGAGCGCGCGTTGATCATGCGGGAACCGATCTTCGGGTCCTTCGCCCAGAACGGAACCAGCCCCCACCTGATCGTGCTGTTGAGCTGCCGCACCGGCTCGGCGTCGGGTTCGTCGCGCGGGGCGCGTTCGAGCACGACGTTCACCCGCTGGGTGGGGGCGATGTTGTACGACGGGGGCAGTTCGTCACCGACCGTGGCTGCGGTTTCGTACGCCGCGATCAGGTCGTCGCGGGTGCTCGTGCTCGCATAGCGTCCACACATCGGTGCGCTCCTTCCCGTGGTTCGGCTCTCGTCCCATCCTGCCGGAACGGCGGACGATCGGTGGTGATGTCGTCCGGGGCACGCCGACGTCGTGCAAGACTCGGAAGGTGACCGGATCGGCAACGCGCAGCGTCTCCATCGTCCTGTTCGACGGCTTCGAACTGCTGGACGTCTTCGGGCCCGTGGCATTGCTGAGCAGGTTCCCCGATTCGGTCGAGGTGCAGATGCTCGGGCCGCACGAAGGACCGGTCCGCAGCAGCCAGGGAACCGAGGTCGTCGCGACCGCAAGCTACGGCGACGCCCCGGAACCGGACATCGTGCTGGTGTCGGGAGGGATGGGCACCCGTTCCCTTGTCCGAGACGAACGTTTCCTCGCCTGGCTTCGAGAGTGGGCCTCGACGGCGACGATCGTGACATCGGTGTGCACCGGTTCCGCCCTGCTCGCCGCCGCCGGGCTGCTGGACGGGTATCGGGCGACGTCGAACAAGCTGGCCTTCGAGTGGGCATCCGGTCACGGCACCGACGTCGAATGGGCGCCGAGCGCACGATGGGTGCACGACCGCGACCGGTGGACCTCGTCCGGGGTGGCCGCCGGCATGGACATGACGGGTGCTCTGCTCACCCACTTGTTCGGCCGCGAGGAGGCCGAGCGGGCCGCGCGCGAGATCGAGCTGGAGCTGCACACCGACCCCGACCGTGATCTGTTCGCCGTGGCGCACGGACTCGAATAGCCGAACTCAGCGTTCGACGACGTCGAGCGCCCGGGTGAGGTCGGCGATCAGATCGTCGGAGTCCTCGAGCCCGATCGACAGGCGAATCATCGATCCCGTGATCCCGCGCCGTTCGCGTTCTTCGGGGGAGAGGTCGTAGTGGGTGGTGGTGACCGGTTGCGTCACCAGGCTTTCCACCCCACCGAGGCTCGGCGCCAACGCGAACAACTCGAGCCGGTCGACGACCTGCACGGTCGTCTCTGCGTCCGCCGCGACCTCGATGGTGACGACCCCGCCGAACCCGGACATCTGCTTCGCCGCCAGCAGGTGACCGGGAAAGCTCGGCAGACCTGGATACAGAACTCGCGACACTCGCGGATCGGCCTCCATGGCCTCGGCGACCGCCTGCGCGTTGGCATTGTGCTGACGCACCCGAACGACGAGGGTGCGCAGGCTGCGCGACAGCATCGACGCCGTTTCCGGCGCGATCGTCGAACCGAAACTCTTCCGCCAGGCCTTCAGTGGTTCGACGAGTTCGGTTGCGCCGAGCACAAATCCGGCGGTGACATCGGAATGTCCGCCGAGGTACTTCGTCGCCGAATACGAGACGAGGTCGGTGCCCAGCTCCAGCGGGCGCTGATTGACCGGCGAGGCGAAGGTGTTGTCGACCGCGACCTTCGCGCCGTAGCGGTGGGCCAGGTCCGAGATCGCGGCGATGTCGTAGATGCCCAGCGCCGGGTTGGTCGGAGTCTCGAAGAACACCAGTTTCGCTCCGTCGCTCAGCACGTCCTCGAGCCGGTCGAGTTCGTCGCCCAGCAGGAACGTGGTGGTGATACCGAGCTGCGCGAGCTGATTGCCGAGCAGTTCCATGGTGCCGCCGTAGGCGTCGCCGACACACACGATCCCGTCGCGCCCGTAGTGCGCGAACAGCGCGGTCTCGGCCGCCATCCCCGAGCAGAACGCCAACGCGCTGGCGGCACCTTCGATCGAGGCCATCGTCTCCTCGAGGGCGAAGATCGTCGGGTTCAGGCCGTAGCGGGTGTAGAGCGGGCCGCGGACGCGTCCGTCGGCGACGTCGAGCAGCGCCGCGGTGTTCTCGAACGCGAAGGTCGTGGTGTTGTAGACCGGCATGTGCGGCGCACCGTGGGCGTCGGTGACGGTGGTGCCGTGAATGGCCCTGGTAGACCGACCCGCTGATGCATCCTTCACGCCTTCGCTCCGTTCCATGGGACTCCTCGGACGTCACCGAGTATCGCGGATGCGCGGTTCGGCACCTCGAGCCACCGTCTCGGGACGTCTGCCGACAAGAAGAGGACCTCTGCCGACAAGGATCAGGTCGTGCCGAACATGAGCGCGGCGTAGCGTCTCCGATGTCTGTGTCATCGAGACGACGGGACTGGGCGATGACCACGAGCGATCCTGCACCGAACCCGCTCGGAGCCGGCGGCGAGCCGGACGACCGGCCGGAACCGCTGCCGCTGCGCACCGCGCTGCCGCGTCTCGGGCGCTGCGCCGGACGCACCGCGTCGCTTCTGGCCCACCGGCGCCTGCACCTCCCGACCGGCAACAAGGGCCGGACGATGACCTTCGCCGACGGAACGTCCGCGGTGGTCTACCGCGAAACCGTGGCGGATCGCGACGAGCCGGCCGAACCGGTGATCCTGGTGGTCGCATTCCGGCTGCGCGGTGTGCGCGGCCGTGGACACGCGCTGTTCCGCGCCGAGAGCATGCTCAACACACCGCTGTTCGCAGGCTTTCCCGGATTCGTGTCGAAGTTGTGGCTCACCGCGGACGAGGCCGGTCGGTACCGGGGCTTCTACCAGTGGGACGGCGCCGACAGCGCGCGGGACTACGTCCGCGCCCTGTGGTGGCCGCTCGCGCTGGTCAGCGAACACGCCTCGATCCGCAACCGCGTGTTGCCGGGTCTGTGGCGCGACCACGTTCTCGCCGCCGCCGGGCGGGACCGCACGAGCGACACCGACGCCGGCGAGTGGTGGCGGCTGAGCAGCATTTCGTGAGGTCGCTGCAAGGGGAGGGTGATTCATGAAGGTGCTGGTCGGATACGCGACCGCGAAAGGATCCACACGGGGGATCGCGGAGCGCATCGCCGCGGAATTCGAGCGAGCCGGTCATACCGCAGACGCGAAGGAGTTGTCGGGCGTCGACTCGGTCGACGGGTACGACGTCCTCGTCGTCGGCAGCGCGATCCACAACGGACAGTGGCTTCCCGAGGCGGCGGCCGCGCTCGACCGGCTCGGCCCGGACCTGGCCGGTCGTGCGGTGTGGGCGTTTTCGGTGTCGTCGGTGGGCGCGACGAGCAGCCTCCTGTCGTCCCGGGTCGCGCGATACCTGCGGCGGGTGACGCCGGAGCCGAAGGCCGTGCAGGCGCTGCGGTCGACGGCGGACGTGCGCGGGCACCGGTTCTTCGCCGGAACCATCGCGCCCGGCGACTGGCCGGGCCTCGGCCGGATCCTGTTCCGGCTGATGGGCGGACACTACGGCGACGCCCGGGACTGGGCCGACGTCGACGGCTGGGTCGCCACCGTCCATGCCGGGAGTGGCGATGACGTCCGGTAGCGCACCGACGGAAACCCCGGGAACCGGCCCTCTCGAAGGTCGCGGGCTGACCGTGCGGCGATGGATCGTGTTGTGCGCGTGCGCGGAAACGATCGGGATGACGGCGTCGTCGCTCGCCGCGAAGATCGCACAGCGCGTACTCGGCGACGATCCGCACGGCGCGGTGTTCGCGGCGGTGCTGCCCGGCGCGTCGTCGACCCGTGCGTCCGAGCGAATGTATCGCTCGTCTCCTTGGATCGACTGAATGTACCGCTCGCTCGGAAAAAGGAGGTCGCGTCAGCGCTCCGTGACGGGGGTGCGGCGATAGTTCGGGTCGCGCTTTTCGATGAACGCCGCGAACGCTTCCAGCACATCCGGTGCAGCCAGGTTCACCGCCTGCGCCGCGGCCTCCCCGTCGAGCGCTTCGTCCAGCGTGCGGTCGATCCCGTGGTCGATGAGGGACTTGGTCTGCGCCAGCGCGATCGGTGGGCCGGCCGCGAGCCGGGTCGCGAGGGCGTCGACGAATCCGTCGATTTCGGTTTCGGGCTGCAGCCACGTGACCAGACCGAGCGCGTGTGCTTCGTCGGCGCCGATCATGTCGGCGAGCATCGTCAGCCGCTTGGCCTGCTGCAGCCCGACGAGCCGCGGCAGCAGCCACGAACCGCCGGTGTCGATCGACAGGGCGCGCCGGGCGAAGATCTGGCAGAAGCGCGCCTCCGGGGTCGCGACCACGAAATCGCAGCCCAGCGCCAGATTCCATCCGGCGCCCACGGCGACGCCGCGCACCTTCGCGATCGTCGGGACCGGCAGGCCGTGCAGCAGTCGCACGGTGTCGTTGACGCGGCGGGTCTCCTCGCTCGGGTCGGGAAACTCGTCCATGCCCGCGGTGGCGGACAGGTCGGCCCCGCTGCTGAACGTGCCGCCCGCGCCGGTCAGCACGACCGCGCGCACGTCGTGGCCCGGTTCGACGTCACGCAACCGTTCGCCCAGCAACGTCCACATATGCGAGGTGATCGCGTTGCGGCGGTCCGGGCGGTTGAGGGTCAGCGTGAGCACCCCGTCGGTGAGGTCGGTGAGCAGGACGGACTCGTCGGTCACGCGCGTTTCCTTTCGAATCTCAGACGACATCGAACGTGATCGGCAGTCGGTTGGGGGAGCGGAACGGTTGCCCGGTGATGTGCGGATCGCCGTCGTCCTGCAGCCGGAAGTTCGTCAGCCGCGTGAGCAGGCATTCGACGGCGACCCGCGTCTCCATCCGCGCCAGGTGCAGGCCCAGGCAGGTGTGGGCACCGGCGGTGAAGCTGATGTGCGGCAGCGTCTTTCGTAAGATGTCGAACTCTTCCGGCCGCTCCCATCGGTCCTCGTCCCGGTTCGCCGAACCGAGAACGAGATCGACGACCGCCCCGGCCGGGATGGGGACACCGCCGAGTTCGGTGTCCTCGGTGGTGTACCGCTGCACGAATGTCAGCGGTGTCTCGTAGCGCAGACCCTCCTCGATGGCCTGCGGAATCAGACCGTGGTCGGCCTGCACGGCGGCGAACTGGTCCGGGTGCCGCAGCAGCAGGTACAGCAGGTTGCCCGACGACCGGTAGGTGGTCTCGAGGCCGGCTGGGAGCAGCAGGCGCAGGAACGAGTAGATCGCCTCGTCGGTCAGGTTCTCGCCCTCGACCTCGGCGGTCACGAGATCGCTGATGATGTCGTCGGTCGGCTGCGACCGTCGCTGTTCGATGTGGCCGAGGAAGTAGTTCTTCAGGTCCTCGGACGCCGCCAGGGCGCGCGGCACGTTGCCGGCGTAGCTGATGATCGACACCGCGGCCTTGCGGAAGAACGGAAGGTCTTCGGCGGGCAGCCCGAGTAGCCGCGCGATCACGCGGGTCGGGAATTCGAACGTGAAGTCCGCGACGAGATCGGCGTGGCTGTCGCCGGCGAACTCGTCGATCAGCGCGTTGCAGATCGGCCGCACGATGTCCGGTTCCCACACCCGCAGCGACTGCGGCTTGAACGCCGCCGACACCAGGTTGCGGTGGGCGCGGTGCTTCGTGCCGCTCATCGCGAGGATGGTCGGCCCCATGAACACGCCGATGGTCGCGTCGTACAGCTTGGAGCTGAACACGCGGTCGTTGCGCAGGGCGGCGCTGACCGTCGAATAGGTGAGCGCCGCATACGAATCCGCCGGACGCAGTGATTCCGGGGTGCGTGAGTAGTCCATGACCGTGCCGTGGAAGACGCCTCCCTCGCGGCGGCGCGCAGCGAAGAACGGATACGGGTCGCGGAAGTCGAGTGTGGCGGTGGCCGATTCGTCTCGGACGGAGCTGTCCACTGATCACCTCTGGAGGTTGCTTCCCATCACCCGGAGATTGCGGTCCGCCGTAACGGAAAGAGTTATAGAATGCTTGACAGTAAGGCTCACTATAAATCACTCTGATGCCCGGAACAACGCTTCTCGGACCGAACGAAAGTGCCACGGATGAGCATGTCGATCGTCGGGCAAGCCGCGAAAGTGCTGGCAGAACCCGCGGCATACGCCGACGAACCGCGCCTGCACGCCGCGCTGACGAAACTGCGCGCCGAGGCGCCGGTGGCCCGTGTCGACGTGCCGTCCTACAAGCCGTTCTGGGCCGTCACCAAGCACGCCGACATCATGGCGATCGAACGCGCGAACGAACGCTTCACCAACTGGCCGCGGCCGGTGCTGATGCCCGAGGAATCCGACGCCATGCAGGCCGCCGCCGGGGTCCGGACCCTGATCCACATGGACGACCCGCAGCACCGGGTGGTGCGGGCGATCGCCGCTGACTGGTTCCGCCCGAAGTCGATGCGGGCCATGGAGATCCGGATCGAGGAACTCGCGAGGCGCTACGTCGACCGGATGCGGGAGCACGGCGGCGCGTGCGACTTCGTGCAGGACATCGCCGTCGACTTCCCGCTCTACGTGATCATGTCGCTGCTCGGTGTCCCCGAATCCGACTTCCCGAAGATGCGCAAGCTCACCCAGGAACTCGTAGGCAGCGACGACGACGAACTCAAGCGCGCCACGCCCGCCGACGAGAAGATCAACTCACTGCTCGAGATGTTCGAGTACTTCTCGGCGCTCACCGCCGCCCGCCGCGAGAATCCCACCGACGATCTCGCGTCGACCATCGCCAACGCCCGAGTCGACGGCGAACCGCTGTCGGACATCGACACCATGTCGTACTACACCCTCATCGCCACCGCCGGGCACGACACCACCAGCAGCAGCATCTCCGGGGGATTGCACGCACTGATCGAAGACCCGGATCAGCGCGAAATACTCTGTGCAGAACTCGATCTCATGCCGCGGGCGACCGAGGAGATCATCCGATGGGTCACGCCGGTCAAGGCGTTCATGCGCACGGCCGCCGAGGACACGACCGTGCGGGGCGTGCCGATCGCGGCGGGTGATTCGCTGTTGCTGTCGTATGTGTCCGGCAACCGCGACGAAGAGGTCTTCGACGATCCGTTCCGGTTCGACATCGCCCGCGACCCCAACAACCACGTCGCGTTCGGGTTCGGCGTGCACTTCTGTCTCGGCGCCGGACTGGCACGGCTCGAGATCCGCAAGTTCTTCACCGAACTGCTGCCCCGGCTCACCTCGATCGAACTCGACGGCGAACCCGCGAGCACCGCGACCACGTTCGTCGGGGGACTCAAACATCTGCCGATCCGCTACACGCTGACCTGACCGCCCTCACATCGAAGGACCACGCATGACCGATGCCGGGACCTGGGCCGACACCCTCGAGGACCTCGAGCGCCGGCGTGACCACGCGCTGGCGATGGGCGGGGCCGAGCGCGTCGCCAAACATCGTGGCAAGGGCAAACTCGACGCGCGCGCCCGGATCGAACGCCTCCTCGACCCGGGCACCTTCCACGAATTCGGCACCCTCGTCGGCGGCGACGTACCAGCCGACGCGATCGTCGCCGGCTCCGGACTGATTCACGGGCTGCCCGTCATGGTCGGCGCCGAGGACTTCACCACCCTCGCCGGCACCATCGCGCCCGGCAGCAACTCCAAGCGGTACCGGCTGGCCGAACTCGCGCTGCGCAACAAGGTTCCGCTCGTGGTGCTGCTCGAGGGCGCCGGTTTCCGCCCCACCGGCGACCACTACGGCCGCACCCCGACGGACCTGCTGGCGCAGGCCCGGTGCTCCGGAAAGGTGCCGATGGTCACCGCGGTGCTCGGCCCGTCCGCCGGGCACGGTGCCCTCGTCGCGCCGGTCGCGGACTTCGCGATCATGAGCCGGCAGGGATCGATCTTCACCGCCGGACCGCCCGTGGTGAAAATGTCCACCGGTGAGGACGTGACGAAGGAGGACCTCGGCGGACCCGGCGTCGCGCTCGCGAGCGGGGTGATCCACAACGTCGCCGACACCGACGAGGACGTCCTCGACGAGATCCGCCGCTATCTCTCGTACTTTCCGCCGAGCGCCTGGTCGTACCCGCAGATGACCGAACCCGACGAGTACTCCAACCCGCGCGAGACACCGGAACTGCTCGACATCGTCTCGCGGGACAACCGGCGCACCTACGACATGCGCACCGTCATCGACGTCGTCTTCGACACCCGCGACTGGTTCGAGGTGCAACCGAAGTACGGTGAGGCGATCATCTGCGCGCTCGCGCACCTCGGAGGGCATCCGGTCGCGGTGGTCGCGAACCAGCCGCAGGTGCTCGCCGGATCGATCGACGCGGCCGCGGCCGACAAGGCCGCGCACTTCATCGCCGTGGCCGACGCGTTCCACCTGCCGCTGGTGTTCCTCACCGACAACCCGGGCATGCTGCCCGGCAGTGAATCCGAACGCGAGGGCGTGCTGCGCGCCGGCGCCCGCATGTTCGTCGCGCAGACGACCGCGACCACCCTGAAACTGCACGTGACACTGCGCAAGGCCTACGGATTCGGGTCGATGGTGATGTCGCTCATCGGGTTCGACGGCCAGGCCGCCACCTATGCGTACCCGGGGGCGACGATGGGCGCGATGAGTGCGGCGGCGCTGAGCACCGCCTCCGGCGCCGACGCCGACCTCGACGCCACGCTGCGGGCCATGGAACTCGAAGCGTCCTACCGATCGGCCGAGCAGATGGGATTCGACGAGCTGATCCGGCCCGAGGAAACCCGCAACGCGCTGCTGCTGTCCCTGCAGCGCGGCATCTATGCCAGGCAGGCCGTCGCGGAACCGGTGATCCGCACCGCGATCGTGCCCTGACACCCGTCGACACGGCCCGCTCGAGACAGGAAGAAGGTAGACGATGACCACGCTCGATTACCGTGCGATCGACGTCGACAACCACTATTACGAGCCGCTGGACGCCTTCACCCGGCACCTCGACAAGAACTTCCGCCGCCGCGGCGTGCAGATCGTGCAGGACGGGCGGCGGCACGTCGCCATCATCGGGAACAAGGTCAACCGGTTCATCCCGAACCCCACCTTCGACCCGATCATCGTGCCCGGCTGCCTGGACCCGCTGTTCCGCGGGCAGGTCCCCGAAGGCGTCGACCCGGCCACGCTGATGAAGGTCGAGGAACTCGAACTGCGACCGGAGTACCGGGACCGGGACGCCCGCGTCGCCGTGGTGGAGAAGCAGTCGCTCGACACGATCTTCATGTTCCCCACCTTCGGGTGCGGCGTGGAAGAAGCCCTGCGCGAAGACATTCCCGCCACCATGGCGTCGCTGCACGCCTTCAACCTGTGGCTCGACGAGGACTGGGGATTCGACCGGCCCGACGGACGGATCCTGGCGGCCCCGATGATCTCGCTCGCCGACCCGGAGGCCGCGGTGGCCGAGGTCGACTTCGTGCTCGCGCGCGGCGCCCGCATCGTGCACATCCGGCCGGCGCCGGTGCCGGGCATCGGCAGGCCTCGATCGCTCGGCGACCGCTCCCACGACCCGGTCTGGGCACGTCTCGCCGAAGCGAGCGTGCCGGTCGCGTTCCACCTCGGTGACAGCGGCTACCTGAAGATCGCCGCGATGTGGGGCGGTAAAGACACCTTCGAGCCGTTCGGTCCGGGCGACGCCCTCGACAAGATCCTCGTCGACGACCGGGCGATCCACGACACGATGGCCTCGCTGATCATCCACGGCGTGTTCGACCGGCATCCGGGGCTGCGCGTGGCCAGCATCGAGAACGGCTCCGACTGGGTGCACCGCCTCGCCAAGCGGATGGCGAAACTCGCGAACCAGTCGCCGCGGTCGTTCCCCAACGATCCGGTCGAGACGCTGCGCGAACACGTGTGGGTGGCCCCGTACTACGAGGACGACCTGCCGCGCCTGGCCGAGCAGATCGGCGTCGATCGCATCCTGTTCGGCTCCGACTGGCCGCACGGCGAAGGCCTGGCCGAACCGCTGTCGTTCACCGAGGAACTCACCGAATTCGGCGCGGCGGACACGCGGAAGATCATGCGGGACAACGCCCTGGCGTTCCTCGGCGCCCCGATCACGGCGTCGGTCTGAGCCGGCGGCCGGAACACGGATCAGGAGGATGCGTTGACGGAATGGAGTCTGGGCGCGGTGTTCGACGCCGTCGCCGACGCGGTCCCGGACCGCACCATGACGGTGTGCGGTGATCGCCGCAGCACCTTCGGTGAATCCTCCTCGAGGACACGACGATTCGCGAATTTCCTCGCCGATCGCGGCTTCGGCGAGCACACCCCGCGGCACCGGCTCGACCGGTGGGAATGCGGACAGGACCGCATCGCGCTGATCATGCGCAACGACCTGTACCCGGACCTGATGATCGCGTGCGCGAAGGCGCGGGTGGTGCCGGTGAACGTCAACCACCACTACACGCCCCGCGAGATCCGCGACCTGCTCGCCTACATCGCCCCGCGCGGGATCGTCTACCACCGCTCGTTCGGGCCGGTCGTCGACCGGACCGCCCCGCCCGGGGTGGAGCTGCTGGTTTCCGTCGACGACGGTACCGACGTGCCCGAGCTCGCCGGGGCGGTGCCGTTCGAGGAGGCCGTCGAACTCGGCGATCCGGACGCCGTGATCGCGACCTCACCCGACGACCTGATCATGCTGTGCACCGGAGGCACCACCGGCCGGCCGAAGGGCGTGCTGTGGCGGCAGGGTGACATGTACGTCTCGTCGATGAACGGCGCCGACCACGACTCCGCCGAACCGGTGCAGGCGCTGGCCCACGCGACCGGGCAGGTGTGGTTCGCCGCGTCGCCGCTCTCGCACGCCGCCGGCACCTGGACCACCTTCGCCGGGCTGCTCGCCGGACAGACGGTCGTGCTCTACGACGACCGGGAGAAGTTCGACGCGCGCACCGCGCTCGAAACCGCCGAGCGGGAGAAGGTCACGCTGATGACCATCGTCGGCGACGCCTATGCCGGACCGCTGGTCCGCGAGATGCAGCGTCGCCCGTACGAACTGTCGTCCCTGTCGGTGATCGGTACCGGGGGAGCGGCGACCAACCCGGTGCACAAACGGGCACTGCTCGAACAACTTCCGCACGCCTTCCTCGTCGAGGGCTACGGCTCGTCGGAAACCGGCGGAATGGGATACGGGCGCAGCACCCGCGGCGCCGAGGTCGACACCTTCGATCCGATGCCCGGCGGCACCGCCGTCTCGCACGACCGCACCCGGCTGCTGAACCCGGGCGACCCCGAGATCGGCTGGGCCGCCCGCACCGGCCGCGTCCCGCTGGGCTACTTCGACGACCGCGCCGCCACCGAAGCGACCTTCCCGATCATCGACGGGCAGCGCCTGGCGATCCCCGGCGACCGCGTCGCCGTCGACGCCGACGGCTCCCTGCGGCTGCTCGGCCGCGATTCGCTGGTCGTCAACACCGGCGGCGAAAAAGTGTTCGTCGAGGAGGTCGAGGAAGTGCTGCGGGCGCAACCCGGTGTCGTCGACGCGCTGGTCGTGGGCAGATCCAGTCCCCGCTGGGGTCAGGAGATCGTGGCGCTCGTGCAGTCGGCGGACGGTGAGTCTGTCCGGTCCGTGGACTGCGAGTCCGTCGAATCCGCGCTGCGGCAGGCGTGCCGTGACGCGCTGGCCGGGTTCAAGGCACCGAAGGCCTTCGTGTTCGTCCCCGAGATCCGGCGGCTCGGGAACGGAAAACCCGATTACCGCTGGGCCGCACAGCAGGTCGCCGAGCCGGCACTCGAGAAGGACGGAGCGTGAGCATGCCGAAGGTCCTCGACTGCCTGGTGAACGTGCACTTCGGCGAGCGCGAACAACCCGCGTGGATGCTCGAGGTGCGGGACAAGTACTTCAAGGGACCGCAATCGATGTACCGGCAGGTGGATCTGGCCGAACTGATCGACGAGATGGACGAACAGGGCGTCGAGAAGGCGATCCTGATGTACTCGATCGTCAAACCGTCACCGACCGCGCTGAAGTTCGTCGAGGAGATGCCGGACCGGTTCGCGCTCGCCGTCAACGGCGTCGACCTGCTGCACCCGGTGTCGTCGCTGCGCGAACTCGCCGCGCTCGTGCACGATCTGCCGGTCGCGTACACGACGGTGGGACCGAGCTTCTGGGGCGACGGCATGTACCCGCCCACCGACGCCGTGTACTACCCGCTGTACTACAAGTGCGCCGAACTGGGCCTGCCGCTGTGCATGAACACCGGCCTCCCGGGCCCGCCGATTCCCGGCGAGGTTCAGAACCCGATCCACCTCGACCGGGTCTGCTACCGATTCCCGGAACTGAAGCTGTGCATGATCCACGGCGCCGACCCCTGGTGGGACGTCGCGATCCGGCTGCTCATCAAGTACGAGAACCTGCGGCTGATGACCTCGGCATGGTCACCCAAGCGGCTGCCGGACAGCCTGCTGCACTACATGCGCACCCGCGGCCGGGACAAGGTGATCTTCGGATCCGACTGGCCGGTGCTGCCGATGCGCCGCCTCGTCCCGGAGGCGCTGGCGCTGGATCTGCCGGACGACGTCCGCGACAACT
The DNA here is from genome assembly GCF_015865005.1 of Rhodococcus sp. CX. Taxonomy (NCBI): domain Bacteria; kingdom Bacillati; phylum Actinomycetota; class Actinomycetes; order Mycobacteriales; family Nocardiaceae; genus Rhodococcus; species Rhodococcus sp. CX. Next base: position 26,293 of record NZ_JADZGH010000224.1, on the reverse strand, counting down.
ACCTCTATCGCAACGCACAGGAATTCTTCTTCGGCGGCCGATCCGCCGGCGGCACGGCCGAATGACGGGACAGGGGCACACGGGATGGACCGCTACGAACTACGCAGGCAGGACTACAGCCTGTCCGCGGACCAGACGGAACTACAGGCCGCATACGCGAAGTTCTTCCGGGCGCGCAGTCCCCTCGAGGTCGTGCGCGCCGCCGAACCCGGTGGATTCGACAAGAACCTGTGGGAACAACTGTGCGCGACCGGCGCGACCTCCATGGCGTTGCCCGAGGACGTCGGCGGCGACGGCGCGACGCTGGTCGACCTGACGCTCGTCGCGGAGGAACTCGGCCGCACCCTCGCCCCGGTGCCGTGGATCGACCACGTGTGCGGCTCCCGGCTGCTCGCCCGGCTCGATGCGTGCGACACCACCGACATCGTCACCGGACGCGAGATCGTCGCGCTGGACCCACGATTCGACGCTCCGCCCGGCAGGCGTCTCGTCCCGTCGGGATCGGTCGCCGACCGCATCGTCGTCCGCGACGGCGACGACGTCGTGCGCCTCGAATTCGACACCCGCCCCGCGAAGGTCGACAACATCGGCAAGCTGCCGGCGGCGTGGATCGACCCGGCCGCAGCGGATCGTCGCACCGTGCTCGCGAGCGGACCCGAGGCGGTCGCGCAGTACGATCGGGCGCTCGAGGAATGGCGGCTCCTGACCTCCGCCGCGCTCGTCGGACTGGTCGAGGAAACACTCACCATCGCAGCGGAATTCGCCAAGAACCGCTACACCATGGGGGTGCCGATCTCGACCCTGCAGGGCATCTCGCATCCGCTCGCGAACATCGCGATCGTCGTGCACGGGGCCCGCAATCTGACACGGCGGGCCGCGTGGTTCCTCGACAACGAGCCCGACGCGGCGCCGGTGCTCGCGTCGGCGGCGTTCGTGTACCTGGCCGACGAGGCACCGCGCGCGGCGACGATGGCCGTGCACGTGCAGGGCGGACTCGGGGTCGCCGCCGAATCGGCGGCCTCGGCGTATCTGGTCCGCGCCCGCGGCTGGGCACTGGCCGGCGGTGATCCCGCCGACGCCGCGGTCCGGGTCGCCGAGAGCTTCGCCGCGCGGGCCTAGCCGAGTCGACAAGAGCAGGCCGACAAACAGCAGGGGGAACCATGGATTTCTCACTCGTGGAACTGTCCGACGAGGACGCCGCGTTCCAGCGGCGGGCACGCGCCTTCCTCGACACGCACGTCACCGACGAGGTGCGCCGCCGCGACCGGGAGACCGGCGACAACTTCGACGAGGGCGTGCACCTGGCGATGGGCGCCGACGGCTGGCTCGCCGCGGAACGCGCACCCGAATCGGAAGGCGGCCTGAACCGGCTGCGGCGCAGACTGTGGGACCTCGAGAAACGCCGCGCCCAGGTGCCGTGGGTGACCGCGGGCACCACCGCCATCGTGACCACCTCGGTCGAGAAATACGGATCGCCCGAGGTGCGCGCCGAGGTGCTGCCGAAGATCGACAGCGGCGAGGTCCGGCTGTGCCTGGGCTACACCGAACCCGACGGCGGCTCCGACGTCGCGACCTGCAAGACCCGAGCGGTCCGGGACGGCGACGACTGGATCATCAACGGCTCCAAGATGTTCACCACCGGCGCCCACAACTGCCAGTACGTCTTCCTCATCACCAACACCGATCCCGACGCCCCCAAGCACAAGAGCCTGACGATGTTCCTCGTCCCGCTCGACACCCCCGGCATCGAGATCCAGGGGCTGCGCACCGTCGACGGCGACCGCACCAACATCGTCTACTACTCCGACGTGCGCGTGCCCGACAAGTACCGGCTCGGCGAGGTCAACGGCGGCTGGGCCGTGCTGATGGGTCCGCTCGCCGAGGAACACGGCGTCGTCGACGCCGCGAACGACGGTCTGCAGGACGTGTCCATCCTGATCCATCAGGGCACCACCATGGCGACCCGGGTCGACCGCATTGCGCGGATCCTCGGACAGGGGGGCCCGGACGGCCGCCGGCCGCTCGACGACCGGGCGGTCGCGTACCGGCTCGGCCGCAGCATCGCCCGGATGGAAGCGGCACTGTCGGCGCCGCACATGTTCGGGCGCGTCGCGATCGCCCAGACGATGCGCGACATCTCCCCGGACCTGATGGACATCCTCGGTTCCGCATCCGCACTGCCCGTCGACACCGAAGGCGCCGCTGACGACGGCGGCGCCGAGCACCTGTTCCGGTGGGCCCCGTTGTGCGGCATCTACGGCGGCACCCTCGAGGTGTTCCGGAACATGATCGCCCAGCACGTGCTCGGTCTCGGCCGGCCCAACTACTCGCAGCCCGCACGCGCCGAGGCGCACTGAGGAGCGTTCACCATGGCGACGAATCCGCACCCGTTCCCGATCTTCGACTCGGACAACCACATGTACGAGACCCGGGACGCGCTGACCAAGTACCTCCCGGTCCACGCGAAGGACGCCATCCGCTACGTCGACATCGACGGTCGCACCAAGATCGTCGTGCAGAACACCATCAGCGAGTTCATCCCCAACCCGACGTTCTCCGTCGTGGCCGCGCCCGGCGCGCAGGAGGACTACTTCCGCAACGGCAACCCGGACGGCAAGTCGGCGCGGGAGATCATGGGCAAACCCATCAAGTCGATTCCCGCGTTCCGGGACCCCGCGGCGCGGCTCGAAAAGCTGAACGAGCAGGGCCTCGACTACGCGCTGATGTTCCCGACCCTCGCGAGCCTCGTCGAGGAACGCCTCAAGAACGATCCCGAGCTGACCCACGACGTCATCCACGCGCTCAACCGGTGGATGTACGAGCACTGGAGTTTCGACTACGAAGGCCGGATCTTCGCGGTTCCCGTCGTCACCCTGCCCATCGTGGACCGGGCGCTCGAGGAACTGCAGTGGTGCCTCGAGCGCGGCGCGAAGACGGTGCTCGTCCGTCCCGCGCCGGTGCCGGGTTTCCGCGGCAGCCGATCGTTCGGGTTCGAGGAGTTCGACCCGTTCTGGAAAGCCTGTGTGGACGCGGGGATTCCGGTGTCGATGCACGCGTCGGACAGCGGCTATTCGGAGGTCCTCGACATCTGGGAGCCCGCCACCGAATACAAACCGTTCGCCCCCACCGCATTCCGGACCGCCGCGATCGGCTCGCGCGCGATCGAGGACGCGATGACCGCGCTCGTGTGCCACGGCGCGTTGTCGCGGAATCCGGACCTGCGGATCCTCTCCATCGAGAACGGCTCCGACTGGTTGCCCACCTTGTTCCGCAACCTGCGGCACGCCTACGACAAGATGCCGCAGCTGTTCCTCGAGGACCCGATCGAGGCGTTCCGGCGCTGCGTCTACGTCAATCCGTTCTGGGAGGACGACTACCGGGAGGTCGTCGAGATGCTCGGCGCGGACCGCGTCGTCTACGGCTCGGACTGGCCGCACCCGGAAGGGCTGGCCGATCCGCTGAGCCTGCTCGGGCAGCTCGACGGACTGTCGGCCGAGGATGCGCGAAAGGTCATGGGAGGCAACATGCTCGACCTGCTCGGTCTCGATCCCGCGGTCGCGCGGGGCGCCTGAGGTGGCGGCCGGCATCGCGGCCTCGGACCCCACTCCGGGTGGGGTCGGCACGGTCACCGAACGCGTCGTCGACATCGACGGCATCCCCATGTCGGCGTTGTGCGCCGAGGTCGCCGAACCGCGCGCCGTCGTGGTCGCGTTGCACGGCGGCGCAACCACTTCGCGGTACTTCGACCTGCCGGGCAGACCCGAACTGTCCTTGTTGCGCGCCGGCGCCGCGCTCGGTTACACCGTGCTGGCGCCGGACCGGCCCGGCTACGGTGCGTCGGCGCCGTTCGGGGACGAGTTCGACGATCCGGCGCGCCGCGTCGACGCGTGCTACGCGACCGTCGACGCCCTGCTCGGGGCGTCGCCGCGCGGCGCGGGCACATTCCTGCTGGCGCACTCGGCCGGGTGCGACCTCGGTGCCCGCATGGCCGCGGATCCGCGCGGCGCGCGGCTGCTCGGGCTGGAACTGGCCGGGACCGGCACCGTGAAGTACGCCGACGCCGAACAACTGATCACGGCGATGCGCAGCCTCGGCGACCGCGGGACCATCCGGGACCTGCTCTGGTATCCCGAGGACCTGTACCCGGAGGAGGTGCGCGGCGGTCGGTCGCTCTCGTCGCGCACCCCTCGATACGAGGCGACGGTCGCGGTCCGGTGGCCGATGAAGTTCCCGGTGCTGTCCCCGGACATCCGGATTCCGGTGCGGCTCAGCCACGCCGAACACGAACGGGTGTGGCGGACCGACCCGGACACACTCGACGCGATCGCGCGGGGCTTCACGTCGTCGCCGCGGCTGGTGTGGTACCGGCAGGCCGCGAGCGGACACAACATGAGTGTCGGGTTCGCCGCGGGTGCCTATCACCGGAGTGTGCTGGCATTCGTGGAGGAGTGCGCGCTCGCAACCGAACGTCCGTCCGCGTGACATCTGGAGGTGCTGTGAAGGTCCCGTTCACCTGGAAGGTCACCGGGTGGTTCATGGTGGGCTGGTCGGCGGAATTCCCCGTGAGGGAGGTGCGGCCGCTGAAGTACTTCGGCGAGGACCTGGTCGCCTACCGCGACGAGTCCGGTGCGATGCACATCCTCACCGGCCACTGCCGGCACCTGGGGGCGCACATCGGCTACGGCGGCACGGTGGTGGGGGACTGCGTCGAATGTCCGTTCCACGGCTGGCGCTGGGGACCCGACGGCACCAACCGCGCCATCCCGGGCGAGAATCGCACGCGGCCCACGGTGCGGCTGCGGGTGTATCCGGTGGTCGAACACGACGGCTGCGTGTTCATGTGGCACCACCCGGACGGCGCCGCCCCGACCTGGGAGATGCCGGGGATCCTGACCTTGTTCCCCGAGCTCGGGTCGGGTGAGTCGTCGGACTACTACCGCCCGTATCCGGAGTTCTCCCGCAAGACCGAACGCGAACCGGTGCATCCGCAGGTGGTGCTCGAGAACGGTCCCGACAGCCTGCACTTCCAGTACGTGCACGGCGCGACCGTCACCCCGCAGATGTTGGACTACAGCGCCTCGGACCAGGCGTGGAAGTTCCTCACCGGCTGGCCTGATGCGCGCAGCGACGATCCGGAGAAGATGGCGCTGAAGATCCACGTGCACATGTTCGGTCTCGGCGGATCGATCAGCGCGTTCGAAGGATCGTCGAGGCATCGGCTGATCTTCGCGACCACACCGGTCGACGACGAAAGCTCGGATCTGTTCTATTCGATCTGGTGGCCCCGCAACCCCGGCGACGACGACGTGCCGCCGGCCGACGTCCGCGAACGCGTCGAACGCCAGTTCCTCGTCACCGTGTGGGAGGACCTGAGCATCTGGCGGCACCAGAAATATGTCGAACATCCGCCGCTGTCCCCGAAGGACGCGAAACCGTATCTCTCGCTGCGTAAGTGGGCGCAGCAGTTCTACGGTGTCCCACCGGTCGACGCCACCGCCTGACCTCCTGATCACGATCGCAGCGGGTGGTTCGGCAGCAGCACGCCGATGCCGAGCCGCAGTGTCGACGAGCGCGCCACCCAGCGGTGGGCCACCGGCCATCGAGGCTGCCATGACGACAGCAGCGTACCCGGAACAGCTGCCCTGTTCCCGCGGGAGAATGACGGCGCCGAGCAGGGCCACCGCGACGGTCACGACGCCGCTGATACCGATGCCCTGCAGGGCGCGGCCGGCGAACAGCACGGTCAGGGTCGGAGCGCAGGCCGAGACGAGGGAGCCGCCGATCAGCGTCAGCAGCGCCGGCTGAACGAGGCTCTTCGTCTGGCACGAGTAGTCGACTACGCGATTCGCCTTCGCGTCGGACCCCCGAGGGGCAAGTGCTCACAGCATGCCCTGTCAGATGCTCCGTCCGCGGTCGGACTGGGGAAGGTCGCGAAGATCGAACGGGGGTGCCATGAGTCCTGGTGGTCCACGCGAAGTCGGCGTGACGCCGACCGTAGCCGGTAGCGGAGTTCGCGCTACCGGCGGGTAAATATGGTTCTTGTGTTCTCGCACGTAGCCTGATACCCGAAGCAATACCGCACCCGGAGCACTTCGAAAAGCGGACCGAACTGACGTGGGAGACGAGACAAAAATGAGCGCCGATAAGCAGTCGACCATCATCTACACGTTGACCGACGAGGCACCGTTGCTCGCGACCTACGCCTTCCTGCCGATCGTGCGTACCTTCGCTGGTGCCGCGGGCATCGAAGTCGAGTCCAGCGACATCTCGGTGCCGGCGCGGATCCTGGCCGAGTTCCCCGACCACCTCACGGAAGAGCAGCGCGTACCGGACACCCTTGCCGAGCTGGGTCGTCTGACGCAACTGCCCGACACCAACATCATCAAACTGCCCAACATCAGCGCGTCGGTGCCGCAGCTCCTGGCCGCCATCAAGGAACTGCAGGACAAGGGCTACCAGGTCCCGGATTTCCCGCACGCCCCGAAGACGGAAGAGGAGCGTGCCATCCGGGAGCGCTACGGCAAGATCCTCGGTAGCGCGGTCAACCCGGTCCTGCGTGAGGGCAACTCCGATCGGCGCGCACCCCGGGCGGTGAAGGAGTACGCCCGTAAGCACCCGCACAGCATGGGCGAGTGGTCGATGGCCTCACGCAGCCACGTCGCGCACATGCGGCACGGCGACTTCTACCATGGCGAGAAGTCGATGACGCTGGACCGGCCGCGCAAGGTCCGGATGGAGCTGGTGACCGAGGGTGGCGAGACGATCGTCCTCAAGCCCGAGGTGGACCTGGGTGAGGGCGACATCATGGACAGCATGTTCATGAGCAAGAAGGCGTTGCTCGACTTCTACGAGGAGCAGATGGAGGATGCCCGCAAGACGGGCGTGATGTTCTCCCTCCACGTCAAGGCGACGATGATGAAGGTCTCGCACCCCATCGTCTTCGGCCACGCGGTGAAGACCTTCTACAAGGACGCCTTCGCCAAGCATCAGAAGCTGTTCGACGAACTGGGCGTCAACGTCAACAACGGTCTCGGCGACCTGTACGACAAGATCGAGACGCTGCCCAGTACGCAGCGGGACGAAATCAAGCAGGACCTGCACAAATGCCATGAGCACCGTCCCGAGTTGGCCATGGTCGATTCCGCCCGCGGCATCTCGAACTTCCATTCACCCAGCGATGTCATCGTGGATGCCTCGATGCCCGCTATGATCCGCTCGGGCGGCAAGATGTACGGCGCCGACGGAAGACCCAAGGACGTGAAAGCGGTAATGCCGGAGTCCACTTTCGCGCGCATCTACCAGGAGATCATCAACTTCTGTAAGACCAACGGCGCGTTCGACCCGACGACCATGGGCACCGTCCCCAACGTCGGGCTCATGGCGCAGAAGGCCGAGGAGTACGGCTCGCATGACAAGACCTTCGAAGTTCCGGAGGAGGGCGAGGCCAACTTCGTCGATGTCGACACCGGTGAGGTGCTGCTGACCCAGCACGTCGAGGCGGGTGACATCTGGCGCATGTGCACCGTCAAGGACGCGCCGGTCCGCGACTGGGTCAAGCTCGCGGTCACCCGGGCACGCAACTCCGGTATGCCGGTCCTGTTCTGGCTCGACCCGTACCGCCCGCACGAGAACGAGTTGATCAAGAAGGTCGAGCTGTACCTGCAGGATCATGACACCGAGGGCCTCGACATCCAGATCATGTCGCAGGTGCGCTCGATGCGATACACGCTGGAGCGGCTGATCCGCGGGCTGGACACCATCGCCGCGACCGGCAACATCCTGCGCGACTACCTCACCGACCTGTTCCCGATCCTCGAACTGGGTACGAGCGCCAAGATGCTGTCGATCGTGCCGCTGATGGCGGGCGGCGGCCTGTACGAGACGGGCGCAGGCGGGTCGGCGCCCAAGCACGTCAAGCAGTTGGTGGAGGAGAACCACCTGCGCTGGGATTCGCTCGGTGAGTTCCTGGCGTTGGCCGTAAGCCTGGAGGACCTCGGGCTCAAGGCTGGCAACGAGCGCGCCAAGATCCTGGCAAAGACGCTCGATGCAGCGACCGGCAAGCTGCTGGAGACGAACAAGAGCCCGTCGCGCAAGACCGGCGAGCTCGACAACCGGGGCAGCCAGTTCTACCTCGCGATGTACTGGGCGCAGGAGCTTGCCGCGCAGACCGAGGACCAGGAACTCGCGGAACAATTCGCCCCGCTGGCCGAGGCGCTGGCCAGGGACGAGGACACGATCGTACGGGAGCTGATCGAGGTGCAGGGCGCGCCGGTTGACATCGGCGGCTACTACAAGCCGGACAGTGTCAAGACCGCGGCCGTGATGCGGCCGAGTAAGACCTTGAACACCGCGCTTGCGGCCGTCAACCGCTGATATGTAGAGAAGTCTGTCGAGAAGGCAGAGTGAGGCGCCTCCGGGGAGCGACCCTGGAGGCGCCTCTGCGCTTCGTCGAGGGAGTCCTGTGGTGAGCGTGTCGACAAGCGACGCGCGGTCAGACGGGGGTCCCTCCCGCTTGCGGGGTGAATATACGCGGGTTGGCTGCCGCAGGACGGTTTTCCGGCTGGATCACATCCGCGTGCCCAGAGACGAGAGTCGGTCCGAACAGGCCTGCTCATAGCGGTGTCGCGGGTCGATCCACGCGCTGTCACCACCGGACTCGCCGGCGAAGCAGATCAGGGGGTGAGCATCAGCAGTCCATCACCGCCAACGACCAGCACCAGCCCGCGAACTCCCGGGCGATCGCCACGTTCGCGATCACGGGTCGTTTGCGGCGTTCGAGAAAACCCACCCACCGCTGATGCAGCCGGCGATTCCCTTCGTCGCCGCGGGCGCGAGCCGCGGCCGGGGCCTGATCCCAGCGGGACCGCATCACTGCCCGACGTGATACCGCGGCCGGTGATGCCAGGCAGCCTCCACCAACAGCCGACGGGCATGGGTGTTGCCGGTCTTGGTGATCGACCCTTGATTCCGCGAGATCCCGGACGAGTACTCCGAGGGCACCAAGCCGACGAACGCCTTTGCGTCGATCACGGCGGGAAAGTGCTGACAGCGCGCTCTGTTCAGATCCTCCCCTCGGAGCTCAGACTGGGAAGGTCGCAAAGATCGGATTGAGGGTGTCATGAGTCCTGGTGGTCCACGCGAAGTCGGCGCGGCGCCGACAGTGGCCGACATCGATGCGATCGCCGGACAGGCCGAGCCGATCATCCGCAACCTGTGGATCACCCACGCCTACCAGCTGCTGTCGCGCTCGCTCGCTTCACGGACCGGTGGTCACGCGAATTGGTGCACGTTCGCCGTGTGGGCGTCCAAGCAGGTGGGGCGGACGATTCGGCAGGAAGACCTGACGCATGCCCTGGAACGATCGCTTGCCGCGTCACCCGAGGTGGACGCCGGGATCGATCTGGTGGTTCGGGGTCTGCGGCGGGCGTTCCCGGGACACCCGGTGGTCGAACAGGCGGTGCGCACGGTGATCGTGCGGGCGGCACGCCTGGACGAAGTCAGCGCTGCCACGGCGCGGGGCAATCTGAAGGTGTTCGCGGAGATCGCCCGCGAGTTCGCCCGCTTCCTGGCCGAGTTCGCGCAGGACACGGTGCTCGACGAGCAGCGGATCGCGGACTTCTGCGCCACGCTGCGGCCGGGGGAACCACCCGACGGGCAGGACTACCTGCGCCGGGCATTCACGCGGTATCACCGGGCGATCTTCAGCACCGACGAGAAGCAGCGCGCCGAGCTGCTGCTCCTGGCCAACCTCGAGATCGGCCTGCACGAACAAACCCGGCTGCAACCGGAGATCACCGCGGCGTTGGAGGCGCCCATCCTGGATCCGCGGGACCTGGAACGCCGGCTGCTGGATCTGTTGTTGCCGGACAACCCGATTCTGAAGTGGCCCCGCCTGGCCCTGCTGACCGTCCTCGGCCGGCGCACACCGGTACGCCTGGCAGCGGAGCAGTTGACCGAGCATGTCCGCCGCTTGGTGCGCCGCGCCGTCACCGAGCACCTGATGGTCCTGTCTCTGCCGGACGGCGGGGTGCTCGACCTGTCCGAGGACCTGCCGGCGACGTTCCCGCCCCTGCTGGCGGAACTGGTCGACCCCGAACTTCGGGCCTTCCTCGCCCGAGTGGACCCGAGCCCCGACAGTGTGCGGGACACCGCCGTTCGCGACTGGTCCGACCTTCCGGACCGGATGCACTACATCACGGACCTGTTCCGTTGTTACGCCCAGCGCGCCGACCTGCTCGATCCACCGTTCACCGCGGATCAGGTCGCGGACTTCACCGCGGGCCGCCTGCCGTCCGGTCGTCTCTGACGGCCGTCGCGGGGTGACCGGCCTCTTGTGTTGTTCAGGTCGTGTCGATCCCGAGCGGGACGCCGTCTTGTACAGTCGCTGCACGATCTCGGGCGCCGTTCCTCGAACGCCCGAACGGCGCCGGCGCAGGAGGTTCGGTTCGGATGAGTGAGCACAGGGTTCGTATCGACGTCGACGAACTCGGGGTCGCGACAGTGACCCTGGATCGAGCCGAGAAGCACAACGCCCTGGATTCGGCGATGTTCGATGCGCTGGTCGACGCCACCGCGCGACTTGCCGTCGACCGCAGGGTCCGCGCCGTGGTGTTGCACGGTGCCGGCAAGAGCTTCTGTTCGGGCCTCGACATCACCGGTCTCGCGGATCGGAAAGGCATGGGGCCGCGGGATCTGCTGGCGCGTGAGGACGGTCAGGTCGCCGGCCACGGACAGCGTGCGGCCTACGGCTGGTCCCGTGTTCCGGCCCCGGTGATTGCCGCGATCACCGGCAATTGCTTCGGCGGTGGACTGCAGATCGCGCTCGGCGCCGACATCCGATTCGCGACCCCGGACGCACGGCTGTCGATCATGGAGGTCAAGTGGGGCCTCGTTCCCGACATGGGCATCACGCAGAGCCTGCCGCGACTCGTCGGCCTCGACGTCGCCAAGGAACTGACCTTCACCGGGCGGATCATCACGGGTGCCGAGGCGAAGAAGCTCGGCCTCGTCACCCACGTCGTCGACGACCCGCTCGCCGCGGCATCGGAGCTGGCGCGCGAGATCGCCGGGAAGTCCCCCCACGCGGTCCAGGCCGCCAAACGTCTCTACGAGGAGACCTGGACCGGATCGGATCCGGCGTCCGCTCTGATGCTCGAAAGCACGCTGCAGGTCGAGCTGATGGGGTCGCCCAACCAGGTCGAGGCGGTCACCGCGGGGACGGCCGGGCGGGCACCCGCCTTCGTGGACCCGGACTGACCTCGGTCGGATCGCGGTTCAGATTTCGACCGCGGCCCCGCAGATGCCGCACTGCTCCAGGTGCCGGCGCTTCCAGCGCGCAATGGGAACGAAGAACAGGGTGAACTGCTGGAATTCCCGGATCCGTGCCCATTGCGTGGTGTTGTTGCAGCGCGGGCAGGTTCGGATCTGTCCTGGGCCGAGGTTCTGCCGCTTGGTGCCGAATCCGAACAGAAGGAACATCGCCCGAGCATAGAGCGACGCTCACACGAACCGGAACAGCGGCGGAATCGCGACCGCCGCGAGCACCGCCCACCCGCAGTAGACGGGGAGATACCGGGTCTGCCACCGTTCGACCGCGGAGAAACCGGAACGCCCCCGGAGAAACGCGACACCGAGCCGAGCGGCCCACACCAGGTTCACCATCAGCACGAGGTTCAGACCGAGCGCGGTGACCTTGTTCGCGGTGAAGCCGAACTCGGCGATGCGCGTGGCCATCGCGGTGAGCATCAGCAGGTCGACGGCGAGCGCCGCCGCGATCAGCACGACCTGCAGCAGATCGAACACGTTCGGTGCGGCATGTGGGTCCCGGGCCGAGATCGAGTACAGCAGCAGCCCGATCACGAGCACGAGGATCAGATCCATGAGGATCAGCAGGTCGCGATCGACGGTGACGACACTGCGGGACGCGATCACCGCGACGAACAGCGCGGCCAGCATGACGATCGTGATCGGTGTGAACACCCGGGTGAGGACGGGCGCGATGTTCTCGACGACCTCCTGTTTCGCCTCCACGAGCCAGGCTGCGACGACGATCGCGCCCGCCGGGCCGAACGGGAGGATCCATTGTTCGAAGAACGGTTCCACGTCGATCCCGAGGGCGCCGAAGGCTCCCGCCGTCAACCCCATCAGGACGCCGCCACCGAGGGCGAGCAACGCCAGATACACCGCCCATTCGCCGGTGAAGCGCACGAAGTCCATGCGCCGGCGGTGCGATCGCCAGTCGCCTCCGACGTAGGCTGTCCCGACCACGAACCACAGGGCGACGGGGGCGTGGATCGCTGCGATGATCTCGGTGACACCCCCAGGCTCGAAGGGGAACACGTTGAGCACGACCGCAGCAGCGCCGAACGGGAGGGCCAGTGCCGCGGTCTTTCGCGGGCCCATGTCGCGCTTCCACGCGAAGTACAGGGTGAGGAACGGCAGGACGAGCAGTGCGGCGTTGCGTACGAGTGCCGAGTCCGTCAGCCACTCGACTCCGGCCCGGACCGCGAGTCCGGCGCCGAGTGCGCACGCGAGCACGACCGCGAGCTCCCTGGGGCGGCGCAGAGCGCCGGATTCGTGACCGGCGTCCCTGGTGAGGACGAGTTGCTTCCACAGCCGGTCGTAATGCTCCTGGGCGAACTCCCGGGAGATCTCGTCGAGACTACCCATCCGGCCGACCGCGACCAGAAACGCCTCGTCGGCGGTCAGTCCGACCGAGACGAGGTCCGAGATCTGTTCCCTCAGATGATCTTCCATCTCGTCGATGTCCGAGGGTGAGATCACCCGATGGCCCGAGACGTAACTGCGCCAGCCGGCTATGCGGGATTCGAGATGTGCGTCGAGGGTCATCACGACCACCCCGGCGCGGCCGCAGGAGGCAACTGGGCCGACTGCCACACCTGCTGCAGCGCGTCGGCGACGACGGTCCACTGCGCCGCTCGTTCGGCGAGCACGTCCCGGCCGGCGTCCGTGATGGCGTAGTGCTTGCGGCGTCGCCCGTTGTCGGCGACGCGCCAGGTGGCGGACACGTGTCCCGCCCGCTCGAGGCGGTGCAGGAGCGGATACAGCATTCCGTCGGTCCACTGCATCTGCCCTTGCGACAACTCGTTGACGCGTTTGATGATCGCGTAGCCGTACGACTCGCCTTCGGCGAGGATGCCGAGCACGAGCGGGGTGGCCGAGGCGGCCACCAGATCTTTCTCGATGAACATGTCGCCCTCATACCTAGCAGTGCTATGGATAACGGTGACCCTAGCAGATCTAGGTATGAGGAACGAGCATCCGGAAGCGAAGGGGCCACAGCGCCGGTCAGGACGCGGTGTGCGCGGTGGCCGCCTTGATCTGTGCCTGGAACGCCGACAGCTTCTCCTCGGCGGGCGTGTGCTTGTGGCTGCGAGGCTGGATGCTCACGTCGTGTCCGGCGGAGGCGGCGCGCAGCGCGCCGACCGTGGCCCGGTCGCGAGGGATGTGCGTGAACGGATCGAACGAGTACCAGCGCATCGCGTTCAGGTGCGTCATCTTGTCGATCTCGTCGTCGGGCACGTTCTCGCGCACGAGCACCGACGAGAGGACCTCGGGGGCGTCGGGCCACATCGAGTCGCTGTGCGGGTAGTCGCACTCCCACGCGATGTTGTCGATGCCGATGTCGTGGCGCAGCCGCACCCCGGTGGGGTCGCTGATGAAGCAGGTGAGGAAGTGCTCGCGGAACACCTCGCTGGGCAGTTTGCCGCCGAAGTCCTGCAGGGTCCACGTGGAGTGCATCTCGTAGGTCCGGTCCAGGCGTTCGAGGAAGTAGGGGATCCACCCGGTGCCGCCCTCGGACAGCGCGATCTTCAGGTCCGGGTGGTCCTTGACCGGCCGGGACCACAGCAGATCGGCCGCGGCCTGCACGATGTTCATCGGCTGCAGCGTGATCATCACGTCCGGCGGGGAATCGACGGCCGGGATCGACAGCCGTCCCGACGACCCGATGTGCACGCTGAGCACGGTGTCGGTGTCGACGAGCGCCTTCCACAGCGGATTCCAGAACGGGTCGTGAAAGCTCGGGTAGCCCAGCGCGGCCGGGTTCTCCGTGAACGTGAGTGAATGAACGCCCTTCTCGGCGCAGCGCCGCACCTCGGCGGCGCACAGTTCGGCGTCCCAGATCACCGGCAGCGCCATCGGGATGAACCGGCCCGGGTAGGCGCCGCACCATTGGTCGATGTGCCAGTCGTTGTGGGCGCGCACCAGCGCGAGCGAGAAGTCCGGGTCCTCGGTGGCGAACAACCGGCCGGCGAATCCGGGGAAGGACGGGAAGTTCATCGACGCGAGGATGCCGCCGGCGTTCATGTCCTTGATGCGTTCGTGCACGTCGTAGCAGCCGGGCCGGATCTCGTCGAGGCCGTCCGGTTCGAGCCCGTATTCCTCCTTGGGGCGGCCGGCGACCGCGTTGAGCGCGACGTTGGGCACCACGGTGTCCCGGAACTTCCACATGTCGGCGCCGTCCGGGGTGTGGACGAGTTTCGGGGCGTCGGCGGCGTACTTCTTCGGCAGGTGGTTGTCGAACATGTCGGGTGGCTCGATGATGTGATCGTCCACGCTGATCAGGATCATGTCGTTCTTGTTCACGTCGACGCTCCTCAGCGGAAGATATTGGGGGACAGGTGGTTCAGTAGGCCATGAAGAGAATCTGCTCGCGGTCGTAGTCGTGCCCGGGATGCTGCTCGGCCAGATGCCTGCGTGCGTTCTCGACGAGTTCGTCCTCGTCGGCGCCGGTGAGGTACTCCCCGCAAGGGCAGGTGAGATGTCGTTTCACAGCACGGCTCCGGCTTCCTTGGCGGCGATGATGGCGTCCCAGTCGAAACCGAGTTCGAGCAGGATATCCTCGGTGTGTTCGCCGTATTCGGGGGCGCGGCGCGGTGGCGGCGGAGTCTCGTCGAACTGGACGGGTGCGGCGGCGGTGCGGTATTCGCGGCCCGCGGCGTCCGTGACGGTCATGAGATAGCCGTTCGCGACGACCTGCGGATCCGAGAGCACCTCCTTCGGGCTCGCGAGGGTCGCCCACACGCCCGGTTCGTCGGCGAGGATCTTCTGCCAGTCGGCGAGGTCGCGTTCGGCGAAGGTGTGGCGCAGTTCCGCGGTCGCGGTTTCCTTGTTGGCGACCAGATTCGCCAGCGGCACGAACCGTTCGTCGGTGGCCATGTCGGGTCGGCCGATGCGTTCGCAGAAGCCCTTCCAGTACCGGTCGGCCTGCAGGAACACCAGCTGGATCCACCGGCCGTCGCGGGTGCGGTAGCGGTTGACGGCGGGATTCGGTGCCGTGCCCGCATTGCCCACCGGGATCCGGTCGATGCCGTAGTAGTCCGCCGCGGCGATGTCCGGCGCCATCGCCCAAACACCCTGGGACAGAAGGGAACTGTCCACGACTGGAGCGTGGCCGGTGGTGGCCCGGTGGAACAGGGCGGCGGCGATCCCGCCGGCGAGGGTGATGCCGCCCTGCAGGTCGCCGAACGCGGGGGTCTGCGTCACCGGGTATTCGGCATCCGGTGGGGTCAGGGCGTATGCGACGGCGCCGCGGGCGAGGTAGCTGGCGGCGTCGAAGCCGCCGCGGTCGCGTTCGGGTCCGCGGCTGCCCTGGCCGCTGCCGCGCGCGACGATGACGTTCGGGTTGAACTCGCGGATGCGTTCGACGGACAGGTCGGCGCGCTCGAGTGCGGCGGGCAGCCAGTTGGTGAGGAACACGTCGGCACGTTCGATCAGGCGCCGCAGGATGTCCCGGCCCCGTTCGGATTTGATGTCCACGCCGATGCTGCGTTTGCCGTGGTTCCCGAGTTCCATCATGAAGTTCGCGTCGACCCGCGACTGCGCCGGGTCGAGACCGCCGATGGTCAGGTAGCGGCACGGATCGCCGCCGCGCGTGTCCTCGATCTTGACGACCTCCGCCCCCCAATCGCTCAGCGCCGCACCGGCGCTGGGGACGTATGTCCACGATGCCAACTCGACGATGCGAATGCCCTGGAGCAGACCCGACATCGGTTCCCCTTCCGATTCCCGACGGTGTGTTGAGGAACTATACGGTAACATTTACAGTTAATCATCCAGGATGGCGAACGGGGGGTACGTGAGCGAAATCGGGACGCGGATCGCACCACAGCCGGAGCGGCATTCTCGGGTGGCCGAACGCGCCGAACGCCGGATGCTCGTCGACGGCACCCTGGTCGATGCCGCCTCCGGCGCCGTCTACGACAACCTCGACCCCGCCACCGGCCGGGTGCTCGGCACCACCGCGGCGGCCGGACCCGAGGACATGGACCGCGCGATCGCCGCCGCGCGCCGAGCCTTCGACGAAACCGACTGGTCCACCAATCGGTCCCTGCGCGCTCGGTGCCTCGACCAGCTCCAGGCCGGACTCGAAGCCGAACACGACGACCTGCGCGACGAACTCGTCGCCGAGACCGGTTGCCCGGTCATGACCACCGGCACCGCGCAGCTGGACTGGCCGCTGGCCGAGGCGCTGCGCTACCCGGCCCGTTTGATCGACGACTACCCCTGGGAACGCGTCCTCGACGGCGGCGGTCTCTTCGGTTCCCGCAACGTGCGGACCGTGGTGCAGGAACCGGTCGGGGT
>NZ_JADZGH010000224.1:4170-9678 GCF_015865005.1 Rhodococcus sp. CX | reverse complement strand
TCCTCAACAAGCTCGGTCCGGCGCTCGCCGCCGGCAACACCGTCGTCGTCAAACCGGATCCGCACACCCCGTGGAACGCGACCCGGATCGGGCGGATCATCGCCGAGCGCACCGACATTCCCGCCGGGGTCGTCAACGTCGTCACCACCGACTCGACCGAGGTCGCCGCGCTGCCGGTCGCCGACCCGCGCGTCGACCTGATCTCCTTCACCGGTTCCACCGCAGTCGGCCGCACCATCGTGCGCGAGGGCGCGGCCACCATGAAACGCAACTTCCTGGAACTGGGCGGCAAATCCGCGCTCGTCGTCCTCGACGACGCCGATCCGGCCGCGGCGCTGCGCAGTGCGGTGGGCGTGTGTGTGCACGCCGGTCAGGCGTGCGCGGCAACCAGCCGCATGCTCGTGCACCGCTCGTTGTTCGACGACCTGGTCGAGAACGTGGCCGCGATGTTCGCGTCGGTGCCGGTGGGTGATCCGGCACTGCCCGACACGCTGGTCGGTCCCGTCGTCAGCGCCGCCCAGCGTGCCCGCGTGCTCGACGCGTGCGATCGCGCGGTCGGCGACGGGGCGCGGATCGTCACCGGCGGGGGAGCGGTGTGCGACCTGCCGCCGCACCTGGCGGGCGGTTTCTTCGTCGAACCGACCGTGTTCGTGTGCGAGGACCAGAGCCTGGCGATCACACGCGAGGAGATCTTCGGGCCGGTGCTGGTGATGATCCCGTTCGCCGACGACGACGAAGCGGTTCGTCTGGCCAACGACAGCGACTACGGTCTGGCCGGGGCGGTGCTGTCGGGGTCCACCGAGCGCGGCATGGCCGTCGCGCGGCGCATCCGGACCGGTGCGATCGGCGTCAACGGCGGAATGTTCTACGGCGCCGACGCACCGTTCGGCGGCTACAAGAACAGCGGTGTCGGACGCCAGTGCGGCCTCGAAGGATTCCAGCAATACCTCGAAACGAAAACGATCGGTTGTCGCATGCCGCGTCAGTGACCAGCAGAAGCAGTGAACGTCAATCGCCGACCCGTCGGCACGTCACCGAAGGACGAAATTCATGGTCGAATCCGTCATCGTCGGCGCCACCCGCACCGCGATCGCCCGGTCCTTCAAGGGAGCGCTGGTCGACGTACCGGCGGAAACCCTCGCCGAGACCGTCCTGACCGAGGCGGTGCGCCGCGCCCGCATCGACCCGTCCCACGTCGACGACGTCATCTTCGCCGAATTGAACTACGGCGGTGGCGATCTCGCGCGCTACGCGGCGGTGGCCGCGGGCATGACCACGGTGCCCGGGCAGGCCGTCAACCGGCACTGCGCCGGCAGCCTGACCGCCATCTCGAACGCGGCCGCGCACATCGGGGTCGGCATGGAACGGGTGATCGTGGCCGGTGGTGTGCAGTCCCTGTCGACCTCGCCGATCATGAAGTGGCGCGTGCCGGGGGCCGACATGGAGTTCCGGGAGCCGTGGATGCCACCGTCGCACCCGGAAACACCGGACGCACCGACCCTCGACATGGCGATCACCGTCGGCTGGAACACCGCGCAGGCGGCCGGGATCAGCCGAGAGGAGATGGACGCCTGGGCCGAACGTTCGCATCGTCGTGCCGTCGCCGCGATCGACACCGGCAAGTTCGTCGACGAGATCGTGCCGATCAAGGTGCAGCGGCCCGACGGTTCGGTGCTGGACTTCGCGGTCGACGAACATCCGCGCCGCGACACCACCCTCGAACGCCTCGCGTCGCTGCCGGTGCTGCACCCGGAGATCGAGGGCTTCTCCATCACCGCCGGTAACAGCAGCGGTATCAACGACGCCGCGGCCGCGGTGACGCTGGTCGCCGGAGACTACGCCGTCTCCGAGGGGCTCGAGGTGCTCGGCACGGTCCGGGCGTGGGCGAATGCGGCCCTGGCTCCGCGGGACACCGGGCTCGGCGCGGTCGCGGTGATCGGCAAGGTCCTCGACCGGGCGGGATTGGCCGCCTTGGATGTGACGCTGTGGGAGATCAACGAAGCGTTCGCGTCGGTTCCGATCGCCGCGTGCCGCGAGTACGGACTCGACGAGGAACGGGTGAACTTCTCCGGAAGCGGTTGCAGCCTCGGTCATCCCATCTCCGCGTCCGGGGCCCGCATGGTCACCACCCTGCTCTACGAACTGCGGCGCCGCGGCGGCGGAATCGGTGTCGCCGCGATGTGTGCCGGCGGCGGGCAGGGCGGCGCGGTCGTCGTCGAGGCCTGAAAAAGCCCACGAAATTCTTCGCCACGAAACTTATCGGGAGGCAAACGGTGTCGGACGAAGTACTGCGGGAACGCCGCGGACGCACGTTGGTGATCACGATCAACCGGCCGGACGCGCGCAACGCCGTGAACCTGGCCGTCAGCCGGGGCCTGGCCGACGCGGTCGACGAACTCGACGAGAGCCCCGAACTGTCGGTCGCGGTGCTGACCGGCGCGGGCGGCAACTTCTGCGCGGGCATGGACCTGAAGGCGTTCGCCGCCGGCGAGATCGTCGCGATCCCCGGCCGGGGCATGGGCTTCACCGAACGACCGCCCACCAAGCCGATCATCGCCGCGGTGGAGGGATACGCGCTCGCGGGCGGAACGGAACTCGTGCTCGCGACCGACCTGGTAGTCGCGTCGACGACCGCGAAATTCGGGATCCCCGAGGTCAAACGCGGCCTGGTCGCCGGCGGTGGTGGGCTGCTGCGGCTGCATCGGCGCATCCCGTACCAGAAGGCTCTCGAACTGGCGCTGACCGGCGACAGCTTCACCGCCGAGCAGGGGCACGGGTACGGCTTCGTCAACGTGCTCGCCGAGCCGGGCAAGGCCCTCGACGAGGCGCTCGCCCTGGCCGAGCGGATCACCGCGAACGGACCCCTCGCGGTCGCGGTCACCAAGGACATCATGACCAGGTCGCGCGGCTGGTCGGACGACGAGATGTGGCAGAAGCAGCTCGAGCTCATCCTCCCGGTGTTCACGTCGCAGGACGCGAAGGAAGGCGCGCTGGCCTTCGCCGAGAAGCGCGCACCGCAATGGACCGGCGCCTGAGCGCACACGACAACCCCTGGAGGAACTGTGGCTTTCGAAGGTGAAGTAGTCCTCGTCAGCGGCGGCGCCGGCGCACGGTGCCGGTGCGGCCGTCGTCATCGCCGACGTCAACGACGCCAAGGCCGGTGCCCTGGCCGAGGAACTCGGCAACAAGGCCGTGTACGTCCGCACCGATGTCCTCGACAGCGCGAGCATCGAGGCGGCATTGGCGGCTGCGGACGAGTTGGGCACGCTCCGGTACGCGGTGATCGCCCACGGCGGTTTCGGGGTGCTCGAGAAGGTCGTCAACCGGGACGGCAGCCCCCACACGTTCGAGGGATTCACCGACACCATCGCGCTGTACCTGAGCGGCACCTACAACGTGCTGCGGCTGACCGCCGCGAAGATCGCCGAGCTCGACCCGAAGCCGAACGGGGAGCGCGGCGCGATCGTGATGACGAGCTCGATCGCCGGGTACGAGGGGCAGATCGGACAGTCCGCCTATGCCGCGGCGAAGGGCGGTGTGAACGCCCTGACCCTGACCGGTGCCCGCGACCTCAGCGCGGTCGGCATCCGCCTCAACAGCATCGCACCCGGGACCGTGCGCACCCCGATCATGGAGTTCCTCGGAGAGGAGAAGCTCGCCAAGTTCGCCGAATCGGTGCCGTTCCCGAAGCGGCTCGGCACCCCGGACGAATACGCCTTCCTCGCGCAGCACCTGCTCGAGAACCCGTACATCAACGGCGAGGTGGTGCGCCTCGACGGGGCGCAGCGATTCCAGCCGAAGTAGGCGCCGAGGTCCGGGCGGCGACGAGGGGCGCCGCCCGGACCTCGGGATCGACTGCGGGGTGGCGGTGAGGCAGGCACCATGAACAGATGGCTGAGGCGACCGTCGGTCTGCACACCCGCCGGGGCCGGTGGGTCGTCACCGCCACCGTGCTCGGCTCGAGCCTCGCCCTGTTGGACGGCACCGTCGTCAACATCGCGCTGCCGCGCATCGCCGCCGACCTCGGCTCCGGTGTCGCCGGCATGCAGTGGGTGCTCAGCGGCTACACGCTGACCCTGGCGTCGTTGATCCTGCTCGGCGGCGCACTCGGTGACCGGTGGGGGAGGCGGCGCGTATTCGTCTGGGGCACAGTGTGGTTCGCGGCAGCCTCGTTGTTGTGCGGACTCGCGCCGAACGTCACCACGCTGGTGATCGCGCGAATCCTGCAGGGAGTGGGCGCGGCCCTG
This sequence comes from Rhodococcus sp. CX, assembly GCF_015865005.1. Classification (NCBI taxonomy): domain Bacteria; kingdom Bacillati; phylum Actinomycetota; class Actinomycetes; order Mycobacteriales; family Nocardiaceae; genus Rhodococcus; species Rhodococcus sp. CX. The sequence continues at coordinate 5,431 of NZ_JADZGH010000224.1, read as the reverse complement.
CTCACGCCGGGATCCCTCGCACTGATCTCGGCCACCATCCGGGGTGACGACCGCGGCGCCGCGATCGGCCTGTGGTCCGGCTTCGGCGGTGTTGCCGGCGCCGTCGGCCCGCTGCTCGGCGGCTGGATGGTGGAGGTCGCGGGCTGGCGGTCGGTGTTCCTGCTGAATCTGCCCCTCGCCGCTGTCGTCGTGTGGGTGGCGCTGCGTCACGTGCCGGAGAGTTGCGATCCGTCGCCACCGGATCGGCTCGACGTCGCGGGCGCGGTCCTGGGTGCGGTCGGGCTGGGCCTGGTGACCTACGGCCTGATCGAGGCGCAGCCCGTTGTCGCCGGTGTGGGCGTCGTGGTGCTGGTGGCGTTCGTGCTGGTCGAGCGGCATTCCCCGGTCGCGTTGATCCCGCCGGATCTGTTTGCCTCCCGACTGTTCACGGCCGCGAACCTGGTCACGTTCACCGTCTACGCCGCGTTCGGCGGCGTTTTCTTCCTGCTGGTGCTGCAACTGCAGCTCGTCGTCGGCTACTCGCCGATCCTGGCGGGCACGGCCACGATCCCGATCACCGTCCTGATGCTGCTGCTGTCCTCGCGGGCGGGTCGCTACGCCCAGCGGCACGGTCCGCGCGGGCCGATGACGGTGGGGCCCGCCGTCGCGGCGGTCGGGTTGCTGCTCATGCTGCGCATCGACGCGGACGCGTCCTACCTGCGGGACGTGCTGCCCGCGGTCGTCGTGTTCGGTCTCGGACTCTCGTCGCTGGTGGCACCCCTGACGGCGGCGGTGCTCGGTGCGGTGCCGGTCGCACGCTCCGGGATCGCGTCCGGGGTCAACAACGCGGTGGCACGCACCAGCCAACTGCTCGCCGTCGCCGCACTGCCCGGGCTCGCCGGGATCGGCGGTGCGGCCCTCACCGACGCGGCCACGTTCGACCGCGGGTTCGACATCGCGATGCTGATCTGCGCCGGCTTGCTCGCGGTCAGTGCGGTCCTCGCGGCTGCCCTCATTCCCGGACCGGCGGCCGCGGTGCCCGCGGATTCGGTGGCGTGCAAGCCGCACTGTGACGTCACCGGCCCGGCGGTGCAGCCGGACATTGCCGGTCCCGACGCCGAGCCCTGAACCCGAGGAGCCGCCCGACCGCTCGTGCGTGCTTTCGGTAGCGGCAACTACCGGAACCACGCACGAGCACGGGAATCAGGGGAAGAGTTGTCCACACCCGCCCGATCCATCCACAGATTCGGGTTTTCCCACCCGACGGGGTCGATCGGCGATC
>NZ_JADZGH010000224.1:0-4043 GCF_015865005.1 Rhodococcus sp. CX | reverse complement strand
GTGGCGGGGCTCGTCGCCGGACTCGGAGCCCGACACCTGACGACCCACCTCGCCGGGCGCCCGCCGGCACGCGCCGTCTGCGAGGCGACGTGCGTGGCCGGGAGTCTGGTTGCGGCGGTATCCGGCTCGGGTCCGGTCGAGGCCCTCGCACTCGCTTCGCTGATCTGGTGGTGCGTGTGCCTGAGCGTCGTCGATCTGCTCGAGCGACGGCTCCCGAACGTTCTCACCGGACCCGGTGCGGCAGTGATCGTGACGCTCGCGGCGGCGACCGGGCAGGGGCGCGCGGCGCTCGTCGGCGCGGGTCTGCTCGCCGGGCCGATGCTGCTCGCCCACCTCGTCTCGCCGCGGTCGCTGGGTGCCGGGGACGTCAAACTCGCGGTCGGTGTGGGCGCCGCCGCGGGGGCCGCAGGACCGGCGGCGTGGCTGTGCGTCGCGGTAGGTCCACCGCTGCTCACCGCCACCGCGGGACTGGTGATGCGGGTGGTGCAGCAGTGGCGGACCGAAGCCGGGCCGGTGCTCGTTCCGCACGGCCCGTCGATGTGCGCGTTCACCGTGCTCGCGCTCCTCACAACCGCCTGAGCGGACCACTGTCACGACAACCCGATCGGGCATGGAAGGATATGCGGTGTGCTGCGCTGGATAACTGCTGGAGAATCCCATGGTCCCGCCCTCGTCGCGATGCTCGAGGGGATGGTCGCCGGTGTCGAGGTGACGTCGAACGACATCTCGGAGCAGCTCGCCCGCCGCCGCCTCGGCTACGGACGCGGCGCGCGCATGAAGTTCGAGGCCGACAAGGTCACCATCATCGGCGGGGTGCGCCACGGACTCACCCTCGGCGGTCCCGTCGCCATCGAGGTCGGCAACACCGAATGGCCCAAGTGGGAAACCATCATGTCCGCCGACCCGGTCGACGCCGAGGCACTCGCCGGTCAGGCCCGCAACGCGCCGCTGACCCGTCCGCGCCCCGGCCACGCCGACTACTCGGGCATGCTCAAGTACGGCTTCGACGACGCCCGCCCGGTGCTCGAACGCGCCAGCGCCCGCGAAACCGCGGCCCGTGTCGCCGCCGGCACCGTCGCCCGCAACTTCCTGCGCCAGGTGTTCGGCGCCGAGGTCATCTCCCACGTCATCTCCATCGGCGCCTCCGAGCCGTACGTGGGTGCGGAACCGACCGCCGCGGACCTCGCGGCCATCGACGCGAGCCCGGTGCGCGCGTTCGACAAGGCCGCCGAAGAGTCCATGATCGCCGAGATCGATGCCGCCAAGCGCGACGGCGACACCCTCGGCGGCGTCGTGGAGGTCGTCGTTCACGGCCTGCCCGTCGGCCTGGGATCGTTCGTCAGCGGCGCCGACCGCCTCGACGCGCGGCTCGCCGCGGCCCTCATGGGCATCCAGGCGATCAAGGGCGTCGAGGTCGGCGACGGCTTCGAGACCGCCCGCCGCCGCGGCAGCGCCGCCCACGACGAGATGAAGCCCGGCCCGGACGGTGTGCTGCGTTCGTCGAACCGCGCCGGCGGCATCGAAGGCGGCATGACCAACGGCGAGGCGCTGCGTGTGCGCGCGGCGATGAAGCCGATCTCCACCGTCCCGCGTGCCCTGTCCACCGTCGACATGACCACCGGTGAGGAAGCGGTTGCGATCCACCAGCGGTCCGACGTGTGCGCCGTTCCCGCCGCCGGTGTCGTCGCCGAGGCGATGGTCGCGCTGGTCGTCGCGCAGGCCGCGCTCGAGAAGTTCGGTGGCGACTCGCTCGCCGAGACCCGCAGCAACGCCGACCACTACATGAAGGGCATCGCGGCGCGTCCGCCGCGGTGACTGTCATGAGGCCACGCGCCGTACTGATCGGGCCGCCCGGCGCCGGAAAGTCGACGATCGGTCGGCGCCTGGCCCAGGCGCTCGAATTGCCGCTGCTCGACACCGACGCCGAGATCGAACGCGTCACCGGCCGCACCATCCCCGAGATCTTCTCCGAGGACGGCGAGCCGGCGTTCCGGGAGATCGAGGAACGCGTCGTCGCCGATGCCCTCGCGCAACAGGAGGGCATCGTCTCCCTGGGTGGCGGGGCGATCCTGTCCGAGCGCACCCGCAAGCGGCTCGCCGGGCACACAGTGATCTATCTCGAGATCAGCATCGCCGAAGGTCTGCGCCGCACCGGCACGGGCGCCGGCCGCCCCCTGCTCGCGGGGGACGATCCGGCCAAGAAGTACCGGGAGCTGATGCGTCGACGTCGCCCGCTGTACCGGCAGGCCGCGACCATCCGGGTCCGGACCGACGGCCGCAGTCCGGGCCGCGTCGTCCAGTACCTGATCACCAAGCTCGAGGCGGAAGCCGCTGCCGGCGCCACCGCGAGCACGTCCACCAGCGCAGAGAAGCGGAGCACCACACCGTGACCGAACCGGTACGTGTCGACGTCCAGACCGCCCAGCCCTACCCGGTGATCATCGGCCGGGGCCTGCTCGGTGACATCGTCGACACCCTCACAGGCACCCGCACCGTCGCGATCTTCCACCAGCCGCCGCTCGAAGCGACGGCCGAGGCACTGCGGGAAGTGCTCGCAGAGAAGGGAATCGATGCGCACCGCGTGGAGATCCCCGATGCCGAGGACGGCAAGGATCTCGCGGTCGCCGGGTTCTGCTGGGAGGTGCTCGGCCGCATCGGCCTGACCCGCAGCGACGCGATCGTCTCGCTCGGCGGCGGCGCCGCCACCGACCTCGCCGGATTCGTCGCCGGCACCTGGATGCGCGGGGTGCGCATCTTCCACATCCCGACGACGCTGCTCGCGATGGTCGACGCCGCGGTCGGCGGCAAGACCGGCATCAACACCGAGGCGGGCAAGAACCTGGTCGGCGTGTTCCACGAACCGTCCGCCGTGTTCGTGGACCTGGCGACCCTCGAGACCGTGCCGCGCAACGAGATCATCGCCGGCATGGCCGAGGTCATCAAGACCGGCTTCATCGCCGACCCGACGATCCTCGACCTCATCGAGGCCGACCCGCAGGCTGCGCTGGATCCGACCGGCACGGTGCTGCCGGAACTGATCCGCCGCTCCATCGAGGTCAAGGCCAAGGTCGTCGCCGCGGATCTGCGCGAGTCGAGCCTGCGCGAGATCCTCAACTACGGGCACACCCTCGGCCACGCCATCGAGCGCCGCGAGCGGTACCGGTGGCGTCACGGCGCCGCGGTCTCCGTCGGACTCGTGTTCGCCGCGGAACTGGGCCGGCTGGCCGGCCGTCTCGACGACGCGACCGCCGATCGGCACCGGACAATCCTCGAAGCGGTGGGCCTGCCCACCACCTACGACGCCGCCGCCTTCGCCGAGCTGCACAAGGGCATGCAGACCGACAAGAAGAACCGCGCCGGAATGCTGCGGTTCGTCGTCCTCGACGGTCTCGCCAAGCCGGGCCGGCTCGAGGGACCGGACCCGACGCTGCTCGCCGCCGCCTACTCCGAGGTCGCCAAACAGGGCAAGGCCGACGCCGGCACCGTACTGCTGTGACACGCTGCTGTGACACGGTGAGGTCCTCCGGTCGCGACGGGGCGGTCGAACTGCCCCATGGCCGACCGGAGGACCCGATCCGCCGCTAGTCGGTGCCGGTTCGCACCGCAGCGACCACCACCGCGACAAGAAGTGCCAGCAAGAGGACCACGAGCAGCACCGGCCCGAGCAGGAGTGTGAGGGACAGCACGAGAACGAGCCCGATCTTGGCCTCGAGGCTCAACCCTCCAACCAGGCCTTTGATCGCAGCCCACACCGGATTCCTACCCGCCAGAACGGCCTGAAGTCCTGCCAGCGCGGCTTTCATGCCCGCGCGTCCGTGCGCAACTTCATCGACAAGCGGGTCGATCCACTTCCGGATCTTTTTCGCCAGGTCACCGCGATTCTGCACGCCGGCGAGCTGGTGAACGCGGTTTTCCAACGCTTCGACGGCAGTCCCGAGCGATCGACGCACCACCTCGAAGACAGCGCCGGCAGGCCCGGTGTCAGTAGTGCCGCCGCGCACCGTCGATGAGATTTCCGGCTGATGCGTGTTGATCGGCGGAGC
>NZ_JADZGH010000223.1:16318-23049 GCF_015865005.1 Rhodococcus sp. CX | reverse complement strand
CGCCCACACCACGCCCACACAGTCGCCACACGCCGCTCAGCGGCCCACACAGCCCCTCACCATGCCTACCCCCACCCAGGTCCCCACCCGGCCCGCAGCGTCGCCCACACGGCCGATCAGCGGCCGATTGTCCGCGTTCTCCGCGCCGTCCGTGCCCGGTGCGGACCCCGCGGCAGCCAGGCCGGCCCGCAGCGGTGTGCGCGGCCGCCTCAACGCGATGCTCGGCCTGAAGCTCGCCCCCAAGACCGACTCGCGCGAGATGCGGCTGCGCGCAGCCCAGAACACGATCGCCGGCCCCGTGCCGGAGGACGCGGTCATCACCTTCGCCAACGTCAAAGGCGGGGTCGGCAAGACACCCCTGGCGATCGCCCTGGCCGAGACGATCGCCGAGTACCGCGGGCCCGCCACGGTCGCGTGCCTGGACCTCGGAGAGATCGGCGGCAGCTTCGCCGAGCGCCTGGCGGTTCCCCCGACCACCGGGCAGGACGCGGCGTCCCTGCTCACCGATCTCGCCGCCGCAGCACCGCAGGTGCGCCCGTCCACCCTGACCCGCTACCTGACCCGCCAGCCGAACGGGTCGTACGTCGTGGCCGGACCCACCGGGACTGTGACACCGCTGAGCTACGACGACACCGCCATGCTGGCGGCGATCCTCGGACGCCACTACGACCTGCTGCTCGCCGACACCGGCAACGCCACCCACTCCGGGAGCTGGCAGTGGGCGATCGCCTCCGCGCACGCGGTGATCGTGCCGCTGCCGCTGCGCCGCGACGCCGCGGTGGCGGCCCAGTGCACCCTGGCCACGATCTCCGCGGTCCACCCGACGTGCTCGCCCGCACCGTCGTCGTCATCACCGACGGACCGGGGGACGCGCCGATGGTCGAAACCGACGTCGTCGAGGCATTTACGGCGCTCGGGGTGCCGGTCTGCCGGATGCCGTTCGAGCCGCTGTTCGCCTCCGGTGAGCGCATCGCGCTCAGTCACCTGCGGCGCGACACCCAGGACGCGTTGACCGTCCTGTCCGCCACAGTCGTCCACCTGATGGCGGGCGCCGTGGACTGATGCGTTGGCCCGGAACCGTTTTCGCCCCGGGCGTGAGGTGCTCGACCCGACTCGTCCCGATTCCCGACCAGACCCGGCCCCTTCCCGTACGGCCGACAGACGAAAGGCGATACCCGATGACCCACAACAACCCCACCGGCAACCGCGCCGCCCACCGCACCCAGCGCCGCCGCGCAGCCTCGCATCAAGCCACGGCCGCGCTCGTCGGGGCCGCAGCCGTGGCCGCAGGGCTGGTGCTGACCCCGACCGCCGCGGCGGCGCCATCACAGGGCGGCACCACCGGCGGCGGCACCCAGGGCGGCACCACCGCAGCCCCGGCACCGAAGCCCGACGCGGCACCGAAGCCCGACGCGGCACCGGTGCCCGAGGCACCGGCCGAGCCGATCTACTGGACCTCCCCGCCCGCGACGGCACCGCACTACGCGCCGCTGCCCAACTACGACTACGACACCGGCCGCTACGACCGGCAGAACACCTACGCCCCACCGCTGGACCTGTCGACGCTGCACGCCCCGATCGAGGTCGAGCAGGCCCCGATCTACATCGCCCCGCCGGAGAAGATCCTGGTCGGCGACTACCACTTCACCCAACCGAACTGGGTGACCGACGAGGACCGCGAACGCACCAACAACACCGCCGGCCTGATCCGCGCGGAGGTGGCCACCTTCTGGAAATCGGTCGGTGTCGACGCCGACCGCGCCGACCGGGTCGCGGCGGCACAGATCGGGGGTGCCGTCGCCGGTGGTGCTGCCGGCGCAGTGGCCGGTGCGGTTCCGGGTGCGCTGATCGGCGGCACCATCGGCGGGATCGGCGGGGCCGCGCTCGGCGGGGTGGTGCCGTTGCCGATCCCGGTGCTGCCCGCGGTCACCACCGGTGTCGCCGGCACCGCCGCGGGCGCGGCGATCGGTGCCGCCGTCGGCGCCGTCCCCGGTGCGGTCGTCGGCGGAGCCATCGGCCTGGCCGCCGGCACCGCCTTCGGTGCCGGCGACGACGAGGGCCGGCCCATCGAGGTCGAGCTGCCGGACGTGCATCAGGACGCGCTGACCGCGCAGACCGCGGCGACGCTCGAACAGTGGCAGTCCTCCGGGCCGGTCGGTGTCGCTGCCGCTGACGCCGCACAGAACGCGGTGCAGACTGCGCCTCAGGTGGATTCGCAGGCCCGCGAGTGGGTGACGGCGCAACCCGGTGGCGACGGGGTGATCGCCGCCGTCGACACCACCCTCGCGACGTTCTTCGGTGGCTCGGCCGGCACCGCCGCCGAGCTGATCTCGACCGCCATCGGCCAGGGCGTCGGCGCCCCGGCCTCCGCCTGACCCGACGGAAAGGATGTGGGTGCACCTCATGAGACTCGGCAAGAACACCTCCCGGCATCCGGCTGTCGTCGATCTTCTCGGCGGTGCACCCAGCGTGTCGCCGGGCGCAACCGATGATGCGGTTGCGCCCGGCGACGGGGCGGATGTTGCGGTGGTTGCATCCGCCGTTGCTCCACGAGGCCCAGCTGGGCGGCGCACGCTGCGACGTCGACGCGTCGTTGCGGCGACCGCGGTGGGTGTGGCCGCGGTTGCCATCGCAGGCGTGGCCTGGTCCGGAGGTCACTCCGACTCCCGGAGTGGCTCTGCTGCAACGCAGGTCGACGGCGCGGACACACCGATCCTCGAACTCGCCGAGACACCCACGGCGCCGGCCTCGGACCTCGACGACGAGTGCCGCGCAGACCGCGGCGACCAGAACAGCGGCGCCGGGGTGATCGCCGCCTGGAACTACGCCTACTACGTCCGCCGCGACGCAGTCGCAGCCCGCGCCCTGGCCACCCCGAACAGCTCCGTCGTCCCCGCCGAGCAACTGCAACCGTTCATCGATGCCGTCCCGGTCGGCACCAACTACTGCGTGCGCACCAAAGCCCTGTCCGAGGACGTCTACCTCGTCGATTTGTCCGAACTGCGCCCCGACGGTGTCCAACGCATCACCCAGACCGTCACCACCGAGCAGCTCGACGGCAAGTGGTTCGTCGACGTCTTCAACTGACCACCAGTCGCACACCCGCATCCGCCCGTGGATCGTGCGGCGCGTCGTCCCCTACCGCCACGATCGCAACCGCGGCGAGAGAGGAGGGGGACAGGGTGACCCCGCAGGAGCAGTCGAATCAGCATCCAGCCAGCAAGATCTCGCAGAAGGAGACCTCAGTCGTGTCCGATGACCCCACCCGACCCGAACCGCCGTTGCAGGCAACTGTGCCGCCGGTGCGCTCGAAGATGCTCGGCGTTGCCGCGGTTGCAGCCATGGCCCTGTTCCTTGCCGCGCTGGCGTTCACGCTCTCCTTCGATGCGTTGCGTGCACTGGCCATCGAAATCAACGTGCATCCCGGGCGCGCATGGATGGCACCGGTTGCCATCGACGTTGCACAGGCCGCTGCAACCGCCGGTTACGTCATCGTCCGCGTCGCCAACCGGTACACCTGGACCCGGCGCTACTGCATGACCCTGGCCGTCGTCACCGTCGCCCTGAGCGTGGTGGGCAACTCGTACCACTCGTATCAACAGGCCGCCCGCAACCTGGCCCGCGTTGCAGCAGGGGAGATGCTCGGGTTCATCCCGCAACCCCCAGCGATCGCAGCGACCATCGCGGCGATCTTCCCGCTGCTGTGGCTGGCACTGTTCCACCTGGCCACCATGATGTTGCAGGTTGTCATCGACGAGCGCGCACAGCATCGCAACGCCGCGCCACCGCAACAGCGCGTGCAACAGCAGAGCCTCGCCGCCGCACCGACCCGCACCGCGCCCGAGCAGTCACCGGAGCACAATCTCACTCGTGCCGCGGCTGCAACCCCCGTTGACGCAACCCCCGCGGCGGTTGCACACGGGGTGCACAACGCAACGCCCGATGCATCCCCGGCGAAGCTCCTCAAGGCCCCTGCCCTGAGCGTTGCCACCACCAGCGAAATCCCCGTTGCCCCCACCCAGCGGGGGAGCGACCGCGCCGACCACGCAACGCACCACGGGTACCCGCAAACCTCGGCCGGATTGCACCGGTTCCTCACCGATGGCAACTTCACCGAACCGGTCAAACAAGTCGCCGCGATGCTCATCGACGAACCGCACCTGCGACAGACCCAGGTTGCGCAACGGTTGCACGTGGACAAGTCCACCGTCAGCCGACGCTGGCGCCTGTTCGTGGCAGCCGCCGAGACCGAAGGATTCACGGTGCCGCCACTTCCCGCCGCCGACGCCACCGAGACCATCCGAGAACTGCAACCAGCCTGACCGAGAAGGGAACCCCGGCGCACTCCACACCCACGTTGTCATCAGCACGGCACCAAACGACGCCAGCCGCAAATACCGGGTACACCCCGCGTTGGCAGCGGGCCCGCCGGTAACGTCACCGACGTCGCTACCCCGAACCCCGCCAGCGGAAGGCCCGGCAGACACCACGTCATCGCGCGCCACAGGACCGAGCGCACTCCGCACACCCCCGCGCGGCACATGCCGCGCAGCCCTCAGACCCAGCACGGGACGATCGCCGACCACTCGGTTCCGACGATCGGATGTACAGAACCTGAATCCTGCGGCACTCGGACATCCACCCACGCGCACGGCGCAACCTCTGGCCTACACCCCCCTTGGTGAAACCGGCCATTCTCGATGACAATTCGCGTCCCTAGGCTCGCCGCCGCGTCCGGCCTGCCTCAGGTCCACCGCCGAGAAGGAGAAACCCGTGCCCAGCTCCGCGCTCGTCACACCAGGAGACAATCGGTCCCCGGTGCTCATCCACGTCCCACACTCCTCACGCGTCATCCCACCCGAGGTACGAGCAGACCTGCTCCTGACCGAAATCGAACTGGCCGCCGAACTCGACGAATCGACCGACACCGCCACCGACAACATCGCAGCGGAAGCCGTACGCCACACCCGGCAGCGCCCGACCACCATCATCAACACGCTCTCACGCCTGGTGATCGACCCCGAACGATTCCCCGACACCAGCGAGCCGGCAGCCGCCTTCGGCCGCGGCGCCGTCTACACCCGCACCTGCACCGGCACACCGCTGCGCCCAGAGCCCTACCCGCGCACCACCGATCTGCTCGACGGCCATTTCCGTCCCTACGCCGACACGGTCACCGCAGCAGTCGAAGAGCGCCTGCACGCGTGCGGGCGCGCGATAATCATCGACCTGCACTCGTACCCCGAAAAGCCCTCCGGGTTCGAGAACCCCGATGCCGCACGCCCCGCGCTGTGCATCGGCACCGACCCGATCCACACCCCGGCATGGCTGATCGAGGCCACCCGGGGCGCATTCGCGTCCCTCACCGAGATCGACGAGATCGCCGAAAACGCCCCCTACGCAGGGTGTTACGTGCCGCTACGCTACTACGGCCACGACGAGCGCGTGACGTCGGTAATGATCGAACTGCGCCGCGACCTCTACCTCTCCGACCCGCGCACCCCACACTCCGCCCGCGTCGACCGGCTCGGCCACGCCCTGGCCACCCTCATCGACACCGTCACCGAACACGCGGCCGCCGATGTGTAAACCCAAACCCGGACCCCGCTGCACCCCACACATGCGCGCCCGACTCGACAGATCAACCGCGCGCGTCGCAGCCGCCCGCGCGCGGCTGGCCGACAACCCGACCCATGCGCGACTGCAACGCAGCTTCACCACCGCCATGGCCGACCACGTCGAGATATGTGCCCTGTACGACTCCACACCCGGCGGCCAGGAGGAACTACGCACGGCGATCGCCTCATCCAGCGACCCGAACACCCGGGACGTACTGACCGCACGCCTGAGAGACGCTGAGAGACTACGAGCCGAGCAAATCGACGCACTGCAGCGAGCCAGTGCAGGACAGGTCTACAAGGAAGGAATCGACGATGAACCACGAGGAAGCGATGACGCAGCAGCGCCGCGAAGCGTTCTGGAGGACGTTCGGGTGGAGCCCGGACCTCCCGGAAGCCGAGCGGATCGAGATCGAGAATCGGTGGACCGATCCGAAAATCGAGGAGGCCGAAGCCCTCGGCTTCTGATCAACGGCCAGCAGATCACCCCAGTCGCGACGCACACCCTGCCGGACGCCGTGCGCGCGGGACTCGAAGCCCGCGGTCTGTCCGCACCGCCGTTGCACGAGCTGGCGCCGGCCGATTCCGGGGTCTACCGCGCCCAGATGCTCGAGCTGACCCGCAAGAACCCGCACGCCGCCTCGGTCTACGTCTACGACGAGGACGAATACCGGAACATGCGGCTGCTGGTCACCGACGACGGCAAGGCCGGTGTAGCCCTCAAAGGCGACGAGATCGTCTCCGCGTTCGCGCACAAGGACTGCGCGCACCCCCGCGGCGCGCGCGATGCTTCGACACGCCACCGCGCTCGGCGGCCGCCGCCTGGATTGCTTCGACACGGTCCTGCCCGACCTGTACGCCGACGCCGGGTTCGTGCCCGTCGCGCGACTGAAGTGGAACGACGACCACGCCCCCGACGAATGGGACTACGACACCTTCCGCACCTTCAACGACGGTCGTCCGGATGTGGTGTTCATGGCCTACGACCCCGACCATGTTGGCGGCACGTACACACGTGGAGCAGGGGAGTACGTCGACGACTACGACGAAGGCATCGCCCGTGCCCAGCAGTACTAGCCGCACGGGACCGTCTCGACATCGTCGTGGCGGTCG
>NZ_JADZGH010000223.1:0-16089 GCF_015865005.1 Rhodococcus sp. CX | reverse complement strand
GCGAGGTTCCCTGCCTCAGCAAAGGACAGCACGGCCGCGATCATCGATTACACGACACCGACCGCGATTGCACAACCGATCGACGTTGAATGCGTACGGGACTCGGTCCGCATTCGAGTAGGGCAGTACGGTGTTGCATCTCAACAAAGCCCACGGCGCTCATGCTCTGCCGATCACCCGTATCGGTGGCACGGGGTCTTACGAAGCCTCGCCAGGACCCGCGCTCCGAGCCCGAGGGCTCACGGCGGGGGAATGCGGAATGAGACCGACTGCACCAGACCCCGGGATGTCGATCCCGCCGCCGCGAGTGAGCATGACCGTGCGTTGAAACCGGTCGTGCGGCATCCATAGGACATGTCAACGTCACAGGCGCCCAGCGCGATATCTTGCCGCCGTGAGTGAAAGGGGGTCGGTTCGGCCCCGGTGCTGGACACGACCCGAGCATCGACGCGCGCACGCGGATATGCGCGGACGAATCGACGTCCCGACTCGCCGTCGATATCGGAAATCCTGGTGGAACCGCGATTTAGGTTGTCGGGACGGCGAATTCGAGACCGGGTGCGGAGGTCAGATCTGCGAAGTAGCTGTTCGGCCGCCAGATGAGGGTGTCATATCCCTGGGGCACGCCGATCACGGTGGACAAGTCGTACTTCGAGTTCGGCATGAACTCTTGGCTCTCGTAGTCGCCGCAGTCCCCGCTCCTGCTTCCGTTGAGGTTCGACTGAACCGATCCTTGCGAGTCGACGGCCGACCAGGTGATAGAGGACAACAAGGCTCCGTTTATCACCACCGGATTCGGACCGGTGGCGACGGTGTAGTGCACCACCACAGTCCGATCCTTGTTCGTCGGATCAGAACCGTAGACTTCGCAGCCCTTGGGATTCACGTCGATACCGGTGATGCTGACCGCCAGATCACACATCTCCCCGGAACAACCCCGGGTCATCGTGTCACCGAACGTGCCGACGATGTTCCCGCGAGGAGTCGCAGTCCCTGGTTCGGCCGTCGCCCGAGGCACGGATGCGACAGCAGCCGGTAATTCCACCGCTCTCTCTGTCGATGACGCACGCGCGGATGTAGATACCGCAGCCCCAGCAGCCCCTGGCTCCGCCGCCGCGGTCACCGCGCCGGCCTCCGTATCCTGCCGAGCCAGCGCGATCGCGCCGGCGACACCCCCGAGAAGAACGACACCGGCCACCGCAGCCGACAACCACAACTTCGTGCGCGCGGTGCCGGGCACGGCCGCTGACGCCGTCGAGGGCGCCGCAGCGGCATCGGTCACCGATTCGGGAGCTGCGCCCGTACGAGATAGGGTGAACAGGGCTCCCTGCGCTACCACGGTTTTCGGGTCATCGAGTGTGGCAACGGGACCGAGTTCGGACAGGCGGCGGTGCACCAGCGGAATCCGGGAGGATCCTCCGGTCAGGTAGAGCGCGTCGAGCGCGCCGGCATCGACGCCGGCGTCCGCCAGGGTGTGTCGGGTCAGTTCCAGAGCTCGGTCGATCTGCGGGCCGATGATCTGCTCGAACTCCTCCCGTGTCAGCGAGAGTGCGGTGCTGTAACCGTTGCCGGTCACTCGGATCGTGGCGTTCGGTTGATCGGACAGCAGTTCTTTGGCCCGCCGGATCTGACCGTCGAGCGCGTGGATGTCCTGGGGCGGCGCGGATCGCCGCAGCCATTCCAGCAGTTGCGGATCACGGTCGGTCAGCTGCTCGTCGACCCACCGCCGGACCAACGCATCGAAGTTCTTGCCCCCGAGCGCGTTGTCACCGCGCGCAGCGACAACCTCGAATGTGCGAGTATCGGTGGCCTTGAGGACTGCCACATCCAGGGTGCCGGCGCCGAAGTCGAACACCGCGATGGTGGCGCCGGCGGGCAGCGGTGTGGTCCGGGTGTAGTAGTGCACCGCCGCACGCGGTTCGGAGATGGTGGTGATCGTGTCCGGCTCGATGCCGACCAGGGCTGCGGCGTCGGTGAGAATCCCGACCTGCTCCAATGACCACGCTTCGGGGTGGGTGAGCACCACCCGGCTCGGCGGCTCGTTGTTATGTACCGACAGGGCGCGTTCGTAAACCAGGCGCAGGATCGCGGCGACCAGGGCCGAAGGTGGGATCTCGTACCCGTTGACCGGCACCATTCCGAAGCCGAGCATGCGTTTCGGTGCGGGCAGCAGGGCCTGCGGGTGCTCTTCGGCCTTGTTCAGTGCGGCGTCGCCGGCGAACACGGTCTCGGGGGATTCGACGTACACCGCCGAGGGCATCAGGTTGCTCTGGTGGCTCAGGGGCAGGACTTGCACGCCGTTTCCGGACGGGCTGGTGTGTGCGGCAGCGGTGTTGGAAGTGCCGAAATCGATGCCGAGAATCCAGTCCTGTGCCACCAGCCTGCCCTTTCCGCCCTGACCGAGAACCGGAATGCCCGGTTATCGGAGATGTCGCATGTGTTTCGCTCCACGGATCCAAACGGTTACTGATGTGAGGGACGGTCTAGCGGACCTGCCACCTGTGCATGTCAGACCCGTGTGCGGCATCAGATCGGACGGTTGGGTGCAACGGAACGACGATGCGAATCTCGGCCACGGTAGGTGCCCCCCTCGATCGCCCGGCGCAGCTGCCCGGCGGCTTCGGCCGCGTCGGGTCCCGGGGTGCGCAGCACATCGTGCACCGCGATCACCGGATCGACCAAGATCACCGGCGCGTCGGAGACCGCCCGGGCGGTGCGCCACAGCGTCGGATCCGCGGGCACGATTACCTCGAGGGTGTGCGCGCCGGCGGTCGCCGGGCTGAACCCGGCCGCGGTGAAGTCGCAGAACTCCGGGACGTAGAGCACCGCCGTGGTCGGCAGCCGCCACGGCGCATACACATCGGCGGCCACGTCCCCGCTCTGCAACACCGCAACGCCGCGCTCCGCGCAGAATCGGGCGGCGTCCGTGGCCTGCCGGATCACCGGGTCGAGCCCGTACCAATAGGTCGAGGCGCCGCCCGGACCTGCTCGGCGAGCATCTGGCCGAGTATCCCGGCCCGGGCGGGGATCGGCGATCCACCCGTCCGGTGTCCGGCGCACGTGCCGGCTCTGCCGCACCGCCAGGGACACCGCCTGCTGGGTGACCTCGAGCGCCGCCGCCAGCTCCCTCTGGGTCACCGGCTGCTCGGCCAGCAGCAGCCTTTCGGCCGCCCACCGGATCCACGGTTTGCGGCCGCGGCCGGCACGTGCGGTCGAGACCGGTGCCGGCGCCGGTGGGTCGTAGCGGGTACCCAGGGCGATGAGCAGTTCTTCGCCGGGTGCGATCACATCGACCGCGCCGTCGTGGGCGAGGTCGAGCAGGTACGCGGTGGTGCGGGGGGCCACCACCAGCAGTCGGGACTCGGGATGCCTGCGCCGCAGTGCCGCGAGGAGGTACGGGGTGGGGAGGACGCTGCTGCACCGTCACCTGCGCGGCCACCCGCCGACCGTCGGGCAGAACCAGATCCAGGCTGTCCAGCGAGCCGGAGACGATGCGCGCATCGGTGCGCCGCAGCAGATGCAGGGCATCGGAGAGAACATGTGATGCCGCGTCCATCCGCCGCCCATTTTTCGTCGTCTACCAGCAGATACAAGCATATGCATCAGTTCGTGTTTTAGCTTGTTTCCCTGTTGGTGTCTCCGATGCGGGGGCGAGTGCCGTGCCGGCTCGGCCGCGCCCGCGCCGGTGCACGGGCGCCGACACGCTGTTCCGGCACAGGCCACCTGCGGTGTCCGCCGGCATGCGCGTGACTCGGGCGTCGGGCTCCGGGCGACTGTCGGTGACGTAACAGTTCCCATCGAGGTATCGACGTATCTGACATGTCAATCGCGCTGCGCCTCATGGGGATCGTTTGCCTGTGCGCCGCACTTGCCAACTGTGGATCCAGTGAGACTTCCGAGTCACCGCAACCGGATTCCTCGGTGGTCGGGGAGACAACGACCGTAGAACCCACACTGCAGCCTCCTCCACCGGCGCCGGCCCCACCTACACCAATTGTGGAACCGGCCGAAGAGACAGAGACAGTTGCCGAAGAGCCTTACATCGTCGATTGCCAGATGGGACTTGGCCCGATCGAAACATACTGGTCCGACGGCACGGTCACCGGATACTCCGATTACTGCCAGTCCGTCCACGATGAGGTTCTCCAAGGCGAAGTGGACGCCAACACACCAACCTGCGATGGAACCGTCTGTCGATACCCCTCCGGTGCGACAATGCCCGACCCGAACGCTGTACCAGACGATCGGTGCACCAACCAGATCAACTACGCGGGTGACCCCCGCTCCAACGCGGAGATCAACTCGATCGGCGCGCAGACCGGCCAATGCCCTGAACCGATTTCGTGACGCTCGAGGTGGCACCCCACCATCCGGTGGCCGGGCGCACCTTGGTCCGTCAGAACCTGCTGCTCCGTTCCATCTAGGAAAGTGCAGCGTCATCGACGGCTTCCGGCGGGTGTGCCGGTCGACGAACCCGTCATTCGATCGGGGAGACGGTGTCCTCGACCAGTCCCTCGGCCTCGAACGATGCCGAGTCCTCCCCGGGGTAGCAGGTCGTGGCGGTCAGTTGCACGCGCTGCGGGGGTGGGGCCACTGATCAGCGGCATCGAACCTGATGGTGAGCTGCCTGCTGCGATTCTGCGGTGGCTCGAGGAGCGGGGCTGGGCCACCGGCACGAATCTGGTGTGCGGCCACCACACCTGACAGATCGTATTTGTCGGTGAGTTCGGGGGGCGAGCGAGCCGGGGGAGGGGTTATTCCTCGTCCGTGGGTGCGGGCGCGGTGTCGGGTTCGAGCTCGTTCCAGGTGGCGTCGACCGCGGTGGCGAGTTCGCTGTCGGTGGGGACCAGTTCGCGGATCGGGTCGGGCAGGGTGTCGTAGGTGTAGTTCGCTACCGCCAGGGGAGCGGTGGTGCCGGCGAGGGAGTAGCGCACGACGTTGTCGTTGCGGCCGGCGCAGAGCAGGATCCCGATGGTCGGGGAGTGTCGGTCACGAACACGGAGGTTTTCGTCGACCCAGGACACGTAGAAACCGAGCTTGCCGGCGTATTCGGGTTCGAATCGGCCGATCTTGAGTTCGACGACGACGAATCGTGACTGGAGCCAGTTGAAGAACAGCAGGTCGATGTAGAAATCGTCGCCGTCGACGGTGAAGTGGTACTGGCGGCCGACGAACGCGAAGCCGTGTCCGAGTTCGAGCAGGAACGTCTCGAGCCGTGCCATGAGAGCGGTTTCGAGGTCGCGTTCGGCGACCCGGTCGGTGAGATCGAGGAAGTCGAAGATGTACGGGTCGCGGACGAGTTGCCGTGCCAGGTCCGAGTCCTGAGCAGGTAGGTGGTCGGGGAAGTTCGACGGGGCTGCGCCGATCCTACGGTGCAGTTGTCCTTCGATCCGGTGGGCGAGGACGTTGCGGGACCAGCCGTGGTCGGCGGCTTGGGCGGCGTACCAGTTGCGTTCGGCGGCGTCGGTCAGCTTGTCGAGCAGCACCGTGACATGACCCCACGGAAGTTGTGCAACGGGCTGTTGCACGATTTCCTGAGGCCAGGCCTCGGCGAAGGACCGCATGTAGAAGAGGTTGCGGCGCGAGAAGCCGCGCATGTGCGGGAACTCGGCCCGCAGATCGTGGGCGAGTTGGTCGATGACTTTCGCGCCCCAGCCGTGTGCCTGTTGCCGTTGCAGGATTGCGTGTCCGATATCCCAGTACAGCAACAGCAGCTCTGTGTTGACCACCCGTGTTGCCTGGATCCGGGCGCGCTGGACCTGGTGTTTGAGCTGGTCGAGGAACTGAGGGTAGTCGTCTGGCAGTGCAGTGGTCGGCTCGGTCACCGCACCATCGTGCACCGGGTGCCTGGCCCCGGGGAGGGGACCGTCCGGCACGGCAGTACTGCAGCAGGGTGTTCCGC
Organism: Rhodococcus sp. CX; assembly: GCF_015865005.1. Taxonomy (NCBI): domain Bacteria; kingdom Bacillati; phylum Actinomycetota; class Actinomycetes; order Mycobacteriales; family Nocardiaceae; genus Rhodococcus; species Rhodococcus sp. CX. Next base: position 10,187 of record NZ_JADZGH010000223.1, on the reverse strand, counting down.
TCCGGGACCTCTGTCGACGCGAAGTCGGCGATGACGTCGGAAACAGGCCCGTCGGGGTAATCTCCCCTCGGGATTCACCCCGCCACGGCGGGGGGAGTTGGCGGTCCGACGAAGGTCCTTCGTCCCCTGGCGGGCGGAGGACCTTTCCACGGGCAGACCGGAGTTGTTCGGTGTCCCGCGTGACCGACGAGAGAGTAGTGGCCATGAACCGACACGCCCGTTTCCGCTGTACCCCGGCTCGGGGACGCCGCCGTGCACGCTCCGCGATCGCCGCTCTCCTGCTGTTGTTCACCTCGATCCTCACCATGACCGGTCCGGCCTCCGCCCAGCCGGCGCCGGGCACGCTCTACGTCGCCGAGACCGGCGCCGGGCAGGTGCTCCCGCTCCCCGCCTCCGGTGCAACCCCCACCCCGGTGGCGACCGGCCTGAACCATCCGGCCGATATCGCGGTGTCCGGCGAGACCCTCTACCTCACCGAAATCGAAACCGGGCGCGTCCTGTCCGTCCCGGTCACCGGTGGCACGCCCACGCCGATTGCGACCGGCCTGGACCGCCCGTACGGGATCGCGGTGTCCGGCAGCACGATCTACGTCGCCGAGGCCGAGACCGGACGGGTGGTGTCGGTGCCGACCACCGGGGGCGTCCCCACCACCCTGGCGACCGGGCTGAACAACCCCGGCGAGATCGTCGTCTCCGGCACCACCCTCTACATCACCGAACTCCTGGGTGGTCGGGTGGTGTCGGTGCCCACCACCGGTGGCATCCCCACCGCCGTGACCACCGGCCTGAACACTCCCCTCGGGGTGGCGATCTCCGGCAACACGCTCTACGTCACCGAGGCCACCAATCCCGGACGGGTGGTCTCGGTGCCGACCACCGGCGGCGCTGCCACTGTCCTGGCCACCGGCCTGACCTACCCGTACGGGCTGACGCTTTCCGGCAACACGCTCTACATCACCGAGAACAGCCCTGGTGCGGTGGTCTCGGTGCCGACCACAGGCGGTACTCCCACCCCGGTGGTCACCGGCCTCAACCGCCCGTACGGCATCGCCGTGCAGTCCCCCGTCAACCACCCGGAGGCTGGGCAGTGCTGGGGCTCGGTGTGTCTGCCCCCGTTCGGTTCCTGACCCACGCTGTGCTCCACGGCATCGACCTCGACCGCTTCGAAGGCAGTTCACCATCGGGGCGGTCGATGACGCATTCGAGGACGCCGAGACTGTTGATTGCGGGCACCGAGGCCGATTGGGTTAGCCCACGTTGGCGGTGACCGTGTTTCGTACGCGTCGTGCAGCCTCTTGTCGACGGCCGAGCCCACCGCCGTCAGGCCCTTCCCCTTACTGCCCGCCGACTCGGTGGCCGGCCTCAGCAGAACAAGGTGCTCTGAGTAGACCCGATCGGCGTCGGCGGCGGATCTGCCAACCTAGGGTGCATGAGTTCTTCCAGCCTGGGGCGCCTGCAGATCGTTCCGCCGCGTGAAATCTGGCCGCACGAGGCACTCGACTTCACCCCCTGGCTGCTGCAGAACGTGGACGTGCTGAGTGATCTGCTGGGGATGGACCTGGTACTCGAGGTCGCGGAACATCCGGTGGGCGATTTCAGCCTGGATCTGAAGGGGTACGACGAGGCCACGGGTGAGATCGTGATCGTCGAAAACCAGCTGGCACCGTCGGATCACACCCACCTGGGTCAGATCATCACCTACGCGGCGGGGACCGACCCCACCACGATTGTGTGGGTGACCACCGGGTTCCGATCCGAACATCGTGCGGCCATCGATTGGCTCAATCAGCGCACGGACGAGAACACGCGCGTGTTCGGTGTCGTGATCCAGGTCGTGAAGATCGGTCAATCCCAGCCGGCACCGAACTTCGAGCTGGTGGCGCAACCGAACGACTGGGAAAAGCGGGTCAAGAAGGCATCGGCTTCGGGGACGTCGGCGACGAGCCGTCGTTACCGCCAGTTCTGGGAGGCCGCCCTGGAACAGATCCGGCTCCGCCACCCCGACTGGACTCGGGCGCGGACCACCGACGCCTCGTGGTGCAATACCTCGGTCGGTCTCGGTGGCATGGTGCTGTCGATGGCGTGGGTGAACGGCTCGTTGGTGGCGCAGTTCTACTTCGACTCCCGCGATGCCGACCTGAACCAGGCGCGCTTCGACATGCTTCACAACCATCGTGGTGATTTCGAGGCTGTGCTCGGTCGAGCGGTGATGTGGGACCGCATGGAGGGACGGAAGGGTGCCCGGATCGTGGTGACCTCGCCGTTCGACGACATCGACGACGTGGACCGGTGGCCTGACATGATCGACTGGCTCATCGAGCAGCAACTTCGACTCCGCGGAGCGCTCGCCGAGGTCGGCGGCGTCACCGCCCTGCGCGACATCGCGCTGCGCTGAGCGGGGGCGTGGTGATCGGCTCGGTGGTAACGCGCGGTGGGGGAGTTGCGGTGTAGTGGCAGTGAAGACTGTGGTGGGTACGGCCCTGTTCGTGACGGCGATCGTGGTGTCGGCGTGTGGCAGCCCGGAGACAACGACGCCGACCATGGTCACGTCCCCGGCGTCGTCATCGACCACCGCCACCTCGACCGCGGTGACGACGACGCCGTCGAATCCCGTGGTCACATCTTCGCCGGTACCGACAAGCAGCACGCCAGTGGTGCCCGTGACGTTCGAATGCGGTGATCTGTCGATCTACCAGTCCGGGACGGCTCTGTACTCCGACGGCAGCACGGGATACGAACCGTCCTGCGACACCTACGTCCCTGCGGTCACAACCGAACCGCCGGCCAAGATTCTGCGGTACTGCGATTACCCGGGGACCGCCGTCTACACCGACGGGTCGTACTCCACGACCGACCCGGCCTGCGCCGCGATGCGTGCCGAGAACACGAACCCGAATCCCGGAGGGGGTTACCCCTACGATCCGGAGGAAGACCGCAACGGTGACGGCGTGGTGAACGGATACGAGCGCTGCGGCGTCCGCTGCGGCGATGCCCCCACCAGCGGCGACATCCAAACTCAGCACGGTTGCGAGCAGGGGTATATCACCGGCGCGGTCTGCGAACCTTACACCGGCTGACAACGCCGCAGAATGCCGTGGTCCGGTACTCACTACGTGCAATGCATGCACGCATCGCACGCCGGTGCTCATCCGGACCTGCCAGACCGATCAGGCCGCCGCGGTGTGGTCGCGGTGTCCGCTTCCGGGTCGGCACCCTGCCCTGGGAGTACGTAGTGGCATGGGCCGCCTCCGATTCCCTGACGGCGGCCCACACGACGCGAAATATGTTGGGGGAGAACGATCAGCAACCCCAGGTTGACGTAATCTCGGTTATCGGCGACCTATTCATGCGGGTTGACGACGACTCGTCGAGCTGGATTCTGCGCCTCGCTACGGCCACCCTGTAAGACTGCGACATCAACCAGTGGGTGAGTGCTTCTCGAGCAGTCTCATCCTTATATGCTCGAAGGTTGGGGAGGTAGGGTTCGCGGGTTGCGGTGTAGCCCGCGACGACGGGCCCGCTAATGGCGCCAGTCCCGTGCGGGCGAGGGCGAATCAGCTGGGGCCTGCGTGAAATTCCCTGGACTGTGAACTGCTGATCGAAGCCTGCGGAGCCGGGATATCCCGCCCGAACTCGTCGAAATAACTAGGCACCTTCCAGAATTAATCACGAGTTACCTGGATAACTTCTTTTTTGTTAGGTAACCGATGGGGCTGATCTTTGCGCTCGGGTCATTATTCCAAACCTGGGATGCCATTCAGCTATAACAACAATCGTGCGAATAGAGAACGTAAACCTCAGGATTGGATTGTCAACTTGATTGTCATCTTCAATCACACTAACTTCCATGTCATTAGGTAGGGTTAACCCTCGTTCTATCAAGGGTCTTGTTCCATTTATGCGGACGTCATTTGCAATTTCCGGGGAGTCCACAAAGTCGCAGACAAACTTCTGGAGATCCTCGTTGCGACCAAGTGTGAGTAAAGTTTGATGAACTGCAAACTTCACGCTATCGGGTGAAGCCTGCTCCAGTGCAGTCTCGTGCGCCCGCAGTGAACGCTCGAAACGTTGCCGTTGGATGTCTGTCACTGGCATTTTATAGTCCTTTCCCTTGCTGAGTCCACGGCAATGGCTTAAAGGCAGTGCTCAGAAGATCCTTCGGATCCCATATATAGATCCTCGTACGACGAATAGCGGTAAGTGCGTTGATCCTGCCGTACCCCATGAACGTACTCCACCGCCCATTTTTGCGCTGGATCGGATACCCCACACCGCCGACCTTGTCGGCGGATCTTTCGATTAGATTTCTTACTTCATCCGGCGTCAAAGAGGATTCGACACTAAGTATGAGCGCAGCGAGACCAGAAACGTGGGGAGCGGCCGCCGAGGTTCCGTCCATCCTGGTGAAATAATCTCGCGTGTCACCTAGATCTCCATTCCCCTGAACATCTGTCGTCCCAATTGGAATCCCCGGAGCCATTACCGAGAGTTCGTCCCCCCAGTTCGATCCCCATGAGCCTGGTATGGAAACTCGGGTGTCGTTATTTTGCGTCGCCCCTACTGCTATGACGTAAGGATGATTCGCGGGGAAAGATATAGTTCCCTGGTTACCATTTCCGGACGCCGCGCACATGACTACATTGCGATTGTAAGCGTATTCAATGGCATGTTCGATTACGCTCGACCGGGGATATCCGCCAAAGCTCATATTGATAACCCGAGCGCCTGTGTCAGTAGCGTAAACTATTCCACGCGCTATTTCAGATATGGAGTTGTCCACCAGAGCAATCGGCATGATAGGGCAATCTCCCGCCATCCCAGAGACGCCCTTGAAATTACTGTTTCCGGCTGCGGCGATACCAGCTACTCGGGTACCGTGGGCAAACGAGAAATTAGGGACGTCGCTCGCTGCTCCGTATGTCTGAAGTGGTCCTGTCATCCCAACAGTCCACCCGTTGAAGCAGTGCAGATCAGGATGGGTCAAATCACATCCAGTATCTAGAATTGCGATTGGTACGTTGTGGGTTCCGCGAGTGTAATCCCAGGCTGTCGTGCCGGGACCGCCAGCTCGGACCGTGACCATATTCCATTGTCCTGCATATCGCGGGGGCACCGGCTGATAGAAAGTGTCTGGAGGCTCATACGCGAAGGGAGAGATTAGTGGGATCTCGTCGAATTGAGCTTGGCCTCGATCTTGCCTCGCGGCATCCAGGATGCGTGATCGTATTTGATATGCGGAGTTTTCTTGCGGTGAATTGACGCGACACAAATTATACCCAGCTAGGTACCGCGACTGCTCACGATCGATTTCAAGCGACGATGGTAGTGCAACTGATTCCTCAACAAGCAAGACATCAGGTAGGGGGCAGTACAGACCGCGCCGGCCGGGGATTTCTGGGTCATGAAACACCAGTCCGATCGATTCCAAAGATTCGCCAAATCGAGATTCCAGAGAATCGTACAGTTCTTGGTTTATGTGCTCGCGCAGTGAGGTTTGTACCCAAAATCTCCGAGGAGTATGATTGACGAGTTCCGCTCCAGCAGTTCCTTCGCTATAGGTGGGCTCTAGTTCGAGTCCGAGGCTCCTGAGATCCGCGATTATTTGTTCGTGTGCTGGAGGACTGCGAAAACTTAGCAGAAGTCGGGTCCGGTCGAGGTGCGAGATTGAACTGGAATCGCGTCGCATTCGAGTAGGTTGGTCATCGATCCTCATTTGCTTCTTCCTTATTGCCGAAGGGTGGCGCTTCTCATGAACTCGCGGACGAATACTAGATCAGTAGATTGTTGGGCTAAGGTGAAGCGCAGAGTCAATTCGATGACAAACTAAATTGTGCGTTCTCATGACGCGCTAATGCAAAGTGGCGCGCCCAAATGTTTCCCGTCTGACTCGCCTGGCAATCAATAAGAAGCTTGATTCAGCATGTTGGTGTGCGGCGTCACTCGATCTATATGGTCCACCTCCTCCACTATAAGGTCAAGACTGGTCGGTTCAGTTCTTCCGGAATGGTTGTCTGAACTGAGGCGGCAGATGTTGGAGGCATGGTGATTTGTCTGATTTGGCTGCGGCGGGCATTCACAACTTAGAGAGTCTCAGTAACAGGTAGGCGGATCGAGTCGAGGTGTATGAAGTATCGAGATCTCGGCGTCTGACTGGCTATGCAGCCGCGCACCTTAATGCAAATCTGGACAGGCGCTCGACTACAGACAATCTGCTTCTCTCTCGGCCTGGAAGCCGTGGACTACCGCCCGGTTGGTGAAGCGACAGAGGTCGAGACGTCATGAGGGTTCGCTCGATTGTCCCGAAAACGATCGTTTTCGGAACATGTACGCGAAGGGGCGGCCGCGATAGCGCCTGTGATCTTCAGCTGTAAGTGGCGTGGTTCTGACAGCTGAAAGTGGCAGGTATCCGTCGCCTCCGGCCTACCTCCATCTCGTCGAGGAGCGGCGAGGTTTGTGGGTCACGCGCGACTGCTACTGCTGCGGATCGACGGCAGGGGCGGTGCCCCACCTGTTCTTGTTGAGGGCGCGGGGGACGTTGAGGGTGCGGGTAGCCGGTGTAGGGCATGGGTGTGTCTGCTCCTGATGTTCGGTGGGCGTTCTTACTGGGCCGCGTCGTCCTTGGGGGTGGGTGCGAGGCCGGCGAGGGGTCCGTAGAAGTGGGAGGCAGTGCTGCCGCCGTCGATGAGGATGTCGCTGCCGGTGATGAATGCGCCGCGCTCGGTCATCAGTAGTTCTCCGACGGTGCTGATCTCGTCGGGGGTGCCAGCGCGGCCTGCGGGGGCGAGTTCGATCATTCGCCGGTACCCGGCGCCGTTCGCGCCGTTCAGCTCGTCGCGGGCGAGCGGGGTGATGACGATGCCGGGGCTGATTGCGTTGACCCGTGCCCCACGTTCGCCCCAGCGTACTGCCTCGGCCTGGACGCGGAGGACGTTGGCGCGCTTGGACAACTGGTAGGCGTGCAGGCCGTCGCTGAGGTGACCGGTCTGCAGCATCGGCAGGTCCAGCAGCTCGTCGACCGGTGTCGTTGCCAGCGCCATGTCTTCGTCGGGTGTGAGGGCCGGGAGCCGGTGACCGGACTGGGAGGAGATGACCACGCCAGATCCGCCCGCGGCGATCACCTGACCGAATTCCTCGAGCACGAGGGCGGTGCCGTATAGGTCAACGTGCAGGATCTGCTCGATCGAAGTCTGACTGGCCGACACGCCCGCGGCGTGGATCACACCGGTGACCTCCCCGATCGCGGTCGCGGCGCCAGCAAGGGCATGCACCGAGTCACGGGAGGAGACGTCTACGACGGCGGTGCTGACCTCGAACCCGGCGTCGCCGAGCACCTTCGCGGCAGCCTCGGCGTTCTCCGGCCTCACGTCGGCCAGCAGGGCGTGCTTGCCGGCACTGACGCGGCGGGCGATCGCCTGCCCGATTAGGCCTGTTCCGATGACCACGATGACGTCGCTCATTTTCATACCTCCATCTCGTTCCATTGCTTCGACGCTTCCGAGGCGTGGCGGTGTCCGTTTCTCTACTTTCGTCCGATGCGGTCCCTGCGAGTGAGAACCGCACCCGTGCCCACTGCTTCGCTTACGGCGTGAGCATCACCTTGAGAGCCTCGCGGGCGTCCATCGCCGAATACCCTTTTGCCACGTCCTCCAATGGGATGGTGCGGTCGAACACCCGGCCGGGATCTATCTCGCCGCTGGGCACCTGGTTGACCGCATGCTCCATGTCTGCGCGTACCGGGGCTGGGCCGCCGGCGAGGCGAACGTTCTTCCCGAACAACGACCCGAATCCGATCGGCGCGTCCTCGTACTGCGGGACGCCGGTGCGGGAGATGCCCCCCCCGGGCCGGACGATGCCGTAGGCCTAGCTCGTAGCCGGGCATATCCCGACCGCTTCGAGGATGACGTGGGAGCCCCCGCCCCGGGTGAGGTCCACGACCTTCGCGATGCCCTCGGCGCCGCGCTCGGCGATCACGTCGGTCGCGCCCCACTCGATACCGAGGTCAGTGCAAGTCTTGTGTCGGCTTATGGGGACGATCTGCTCCGTGCCGGGCTGTCGCGAGGCGAGGGCGGCTGATAGCCCGACCGCGCCGTCTCCGATCTCAGTGACCGTTGCGCCCGGGGTGACCTGGCCGACATGGGCGGCGTGGTGGTGCGTCAGGTACACCTCGGACAGGGTCAGCAGCGACGCCAGCAGGCTCTCGTCCGCGTTACCGCGGGTGAACGTCCGGCTATTTATTGATGTTTGCAGGGTTTGTCTCGGTTTCTTGCGCTTGAGTGGCTGCCCAGGAGGCGAGTAGTTGCAGCGCGTCGTCGGACGGTGTGTTGGGGACCGCGGTATAGACGTTGAGTTGTAGTCCGGGGTCAGCGGGGAGGACAAGTGCTTCGTAGTCGAGTTCCAGGATCCCGACGACCGGGTGATGGAAGACCTTGGAGCCGCTTCGGTGGTGGCGCACATCGTGTGAGGCCCAGAGACGGCGAAAGTCCTCGCTGCGAGTGGACAGCTCCCCGACCAGCGCGGTCAGGGCTTTGTCGTAGGGGTTCCTCCCTGCTTCAGCCCGCAGGATCGCAACCGCATCGTGCGCCATCCGATCCGCTTTGTCGCCCCAAAACGCTCGTGCTGCAGCAGGATCGAGGAACTGGAACCGCGCGGTGTTGACCGGCTTGCCAGCGACATGTTCCGTCGAGTCGTACAGCGGCGAGTACAGTGCTCGCCCCAATTGGTTCGCGCCGAGCACGTCGAGCCGACCGTTGCGTACGAACGCCGGAGCGCCGTCGAGGGCGTCCAGGATTCGTTGCACGGCGGGCCGGAGTGTGGGCGCGGGAGTGCGACGGGCACGTGACCGCGCCACCCCCGACGCGTTTGCTGCCCGGGCAAGATCGAACAGATGGCTGCGTTCGGCCTCATCGAGCTGCAGCGCCTCGGCGAGCGCCTCGAGTACTTCTTCCGAGACACCACTGAGGTTTCCGCGCTCGAGCCGGGTGTAGTAGTCAACGCTGACCCCGGCGAGCATCGCCACTTCCTCGCGCCGCAGACCCGGCACTCGACGGTTGCCGCCGTAGGCGGGCAGCCCGGCTTTGTCCGGCGTGATCCGCGCCCGCCGGGTGGCTAAGAATTCGCGTGTCTCTGCCTTCACGTCCATGATCTCGACCGTACGACGGGGACACCGGCGGTGGGAGGTACTGGCGTTACCTGGGACAACAGGGACTCCCGTGGCCGACGGTCACCGAGTGTGCTGGATTCCATGACCAGGACCTCCACCACCACGCCACCGACTTCAGTGCTGAGGCGCAACACCTCCGCAACGCCGGCTCGCCCTCGCCCTTCTCACCCGACGGCGATTCTCGCGATCATCCTGGCGGGCTACTTCATGGTGATTCTCGACAACTCCATCGTCATTACCGGGCTACCGCACATCGAGGCTGAACTAGGCCTCTCCGCGGGTGCAGTTGCCTGGGTTCAGAACGCATATTTGCTCACCTTCGGTGGCCTGCTGCTGTTGGGCGCCCGTGCCGGCGACATCCTGGGTCGACGACGCACCTTCGTGCTCGGACTGGTGATCTTCACGCTCGCATCGGTAGTGGTGGGCGCCGCCCCTACCGGCGGTTGGTTGATCGCAGCGCGAGCCGTGCAGGGCATCGGGTCTGCTGTGCTGGCACCGTCGACACTGGCCCTGCTGACGGCCACCTTCCCGAAGGTGCCGAACGTGTCCGCGCCACCGCCGCATACGGCGCCGTTGCGGGAATCGGGGCCAGCGTCGGTCTCGTGGCCGGGGGGTTGCTGGCCGATCTCGTTTCGTGGCGTGCCGGATTCATGATCAATCTGCCGATCGGCGTGATCATGCTCGTGGCGGGACTGAAGCTTCTTCCCGAGACCACACGCACTCCCGGCCGCTTCGACGTCTCCGGCGCGCTGTTGGCAACGCTAGGGCCCGCGTTGCTCGTGTACGGGCTGGTCGCCGCCGAGGAATCCGGGTGGTCGGCGCCGATGACGTTGGGACCATTGGGCGTCGGTGTTGTGTTGCTCGGCCTACTGGCCGCCGTCGAACGTTCGGCCTCCGAACCCGTACTTCCACTGAGCTTGTTCGCCGACCGGGAACGAGTGGGCGCCTACCTGGCCAGGGGGTTGTTCATCGGCGCAAGGTCAAGTCCCGTGAGGTGGTGTACGACGTCGTCGCGTGATTCCTCGTG
>NZ_JADZGH010000222.1:23199-25425 GCF_015865005.1 Rhodococcus sp. CX | reverse complement strand
TGATCGGGCATCGCGAGCACCTGATCGTCGAGCCCGACATCGCGATCTCGGTGCCGTGCTCGGCAGTCAATTTCGTGGCCAGGCGCGACAGCTCCGCCTGCACCCACTCGCGCGTGTCGGGCTCGACGATCAGGTGCTCGCGATGCCCGATCACTGCCGCCCGGATCCATCGGTCCGGGTCGTCGCCGCGGTCGACAGCCCGTTGCCGCATCCAGATGCGGCCGAGTTCGTTGCGGCCGATCGGCGTCTTGTACCCGCGGTCCCGGTGCCGGCCCCACAGTTTGTCCGGGCCGGCGGCGACGAGGAGGGCATCACCGGTCGCGGACAGCGCGGCCCGGACGACGAGATCGGCGGTCATCGCGGCGACGATCTCGCGGAGCACAGTGAACCGTGCGGTCGGCCAGTCGTCGCGGCGGACCGCGCCGGTGCCGATGCGGTGCGCGTCTTCGCTGCTCGTGGCGGGGTCGGCGATGCGATCCCACGCGATCGTCGAGGTGGTGTGCGCGGCCGCGAAGGCGTGCTCCGGTGTCGGCCAGGTCCGGCCGGCCCAGTCGATCGGCACCGGCCGGCGCAGATGCAACGGCCAGTCCGGGTGCGCGCCGAGGTCGATGACGTCGAGGGCCGTCGGGGTGTCGGTGGTTCTCTGGCGGGTCACTGCGTCTCCGTGCTGGTGGTCGTCGGATACAAGGATCGGTGACGGGTCCCGTTGTCGTCGAGTCGGGCTGCGGCGGTGACCCGCAACTGCTCTCGGGGGCTTCGCGGGTCGCATTCTTTCGACGAAGCGACCCGAACAGGTACCGGAGGAGGCCGGCCCTCGGCCACGCTGCGTCGCCGCCGGGTGAGGCGCAGACGCGATCGCCCGGGCGCCACCCGGTGCACCCTTCGACCGAAATGTCCGCTCAGGTTCCGCCAAAACCGTCCCTGGCGGACGACGAAGCAATATCTTCGTTCTCCAAGCCGGAGAGGACAGTTTCCCTGGTGGGTGGGGGCACTTCGCCCGTCCGGCTCCCTGCCCGATCACGTCGATCGCGCAGGCTCAGAGGACCAGGGGACACACGTGAATCGACATCGCACATTCCTTGCCGGGCAGTGGCGCATCGTCGTCGCCGTCGCGGCGGTCGCACTGCTCGCCGCCGGCTGTAGCGGCCGCACCGGCACCGAAACCGACAGCACCACGTCCGGACAGGGCGGATCGTCCGCGGTGTCCGCCGACTTCGGTGACCTCACCGAGGTGTGCCAGGACGGTGACGCTTCGACCGCCACCACGCAGGGCGTCACCGCCGAGCAGATCGAGGTCGGCGTCTTCTCCGACATCGGATTCACCAAGAACTCCGAATTCGTCGACGCGGCAAAGGTGTTCACGTCCTGGTGCAACGACAACGGCGGCATCAACGGCCGCACCCTCGTCGCCAACACCCGCGACACGAAACTCATGGAACCGCGCCAGCGGATGATCGAAGCCTGCCGCGAGGACTTCGCCCTCGTCGGCGGCGGCGCCGGCCTCGACGCCCTCGGCGTCAAGGAACGCCTCAACTGCCTGCTCCCGAGCTTCCCCGCGCAGGCCGTGCAGGAACGCGCCGCCGGCGCCGACCTCGAGGTCAGCGCCTCGCCGTCCAAGGTCCCCGGCTACGACAACTACGCCGGTTTCCGCACCTGGGCCGTGGACGAGGCCTATCCGGATTCGAAGCAGGCCATCGGCCTCATCAACGGCGACTCGGCGATCACCAAGGCCGTGCAGCAGATGACCCTCGAGACCCTGGACGCGATCGGCGCGAAGGTCGTCTACAACGAGTTGTATCCGACGATGGGCGTGTCGGACTGGACGCCCTACGCCCAGGCCATCAAGAACAACGGCGTCAAGGGCCTGATCTTCATGGGCAGCTTCGATCAGCTCGCCAAGCTCGAAGAGGTCCTGACCAACATGGACTACAAGCTGGACTGGATCGATCCGAACAACAACGCCTACAACCAGCAGTTCCTCGACCTGCTCGGTCGCTCCGCCGATTTCCAGAACAACATCGTCGATCTCAGCGGTGTCGCCCCGCTCGAAAGCGACGAACCCGCCGTCGAACAGCTGAAGGAGCTCTACGCGAAGTACGCGCCCGACGCCCAGATCACCCTCCCCGCCATGCGCGCCTGGTCGTCCTGGTTGCTGTTCGCCAAGTCCGCAGCCGCGTGCGGCGACGAGCTGACCCGAAAGTGCGTGTACGACAACGCTCGTCAGGA
>NZ_JADZGH010000222.1:9841-23140 GCF_015865005.1 Rhodococcus sp. CX | reverse complement strand
GGCTTGCACGCCGCGAACGACCTGCAGAACCCGATCCCGCCGCAGCCGTGCTTCAACGTCGAGCAGGCCACCGCAGACGGCTGGAACCCGGCCGATTTCGATCCGGACAACGGTCTGTACCGGTGCGACATCCCCGCCCGCAAGTTCACCGCGGACTTCGGCACACCGATGACGCTCGCCGAGGTCGGCAAGACCATGGACGACGTCCAGTAGCCCGACAGAACAGAAACGCCGTGTGGCCTCGGGGATTCAGCCCGAGGCCACACGGCGTCGACGCGACCGACCGGACCGGGAACGGGGACTAACCTGATCTCGGGAGCAACAAGGCATGCTGCGCGTCTCCGTCCTGGGCGAACAGGCGATCACCGACGATGCGACCGGGGCCGTGGTGACCCGGTCGCCGCGCGCACTCGCGCTCGTCGCCTTCCTGGTCGCTCACGCCGGTACGCCCCAGCCCCGGCAGCGGCTCGCGACCCTGTTCTGGCCGGATTCCACCGACGGGCAATCCCTGACCAACCTGCGACGCGAACTCCACCATCTGCGTCACGCGCTCGGTGACGAGCCGTCACTCACGGTGACGGCGAAGGATCTGTGCTGGAGCGACACCCCGTCGAGCAGCGCCGACCTGCGCGTCTTCGACAACGAACGCGCCGCGGCGCTGCGGGCGGCCCGGTCCGGTGACGACCGCGCTCTCGTCACCCACGCGAGGAGGGCGCTGGACGCCTACAGCGGCGAGTTCCTGCCCGGCGTGTTCGACGACTGGGCACTCGAGATCCGATCCGATCGCGAACGACGATGCGTGGAGCTGTGCGATCTGCTGTCCGGCGCCCTCACCCGCACGGGCGATCCCGCCGGGGCGATCGAGGTCGCGCGTCGTCGCGTCCGGCTCGCCCCGCTCGAGGAGGTCGGCTATCGCAACCTGATGCGTCTGCAGGCCGAGACCGGGGATCGAGCCGGCGCCGCCGGTACCTATCACCGCTGCGCGTCGCTGCTCGAACGTGAACTCGGTGTCCTCCCCGATCCGCAGACGCGCGCCCTCGTCGAACAGGTTCTCGGCACCGCACCCGGCCGGCGGATCCCGGCCCGCACCGGGTGCACGACCGTCGAACTGGTCGGGCGGTCCCGCGAGATCGACCGTCTCGCCGCCGCCTGGCAGCGCGCGGCGTCCGGTCGACCGGGCGCGATCCTCATCCGCGGCGGGGCGGGCGTCGGAAAGACCCGGCTGCTCACCGAGATCACGCACATCGCGCAGGCCGGTGGCGCGACGGTGGCACACAGCCGCTGCTTCGCAACCTCCGCCGGGCTGGCGCTGGCACCCGTGGCCGACTGGTTGCGCGACCCCGCGGTCGCGGCGGGCCGATCGGGACTCGCCCGGGTATGGCGGGCCGAGGTCGAACGGCTCGTGCCGTCCCCCGAGGCCGACGCGGATCGTGTGCGCGAGACTCGCCCCGAACGCGGGGTCGGGGCATCGGCCGACGCCTGGCAGCGGCATCGTTTCTTCGAGGGACTCGCCCGCGGCCTCGTCGGCGACGGTCGCCCGATTCTGCTGACCCTGGACAACATGCAGTGGTGCGACCGGGAGACACTGTTGTTTCTCGCGTTCTGCCTGGGCTTGACGCCCGACGCTCCCCTGCTGGTCGCGGCGGCCGCGCGGGACGACAGCTCGGAGAGCGCGGCCGCCGTCACCGAATGGGCGACCGGACTGGCCTCGTCGGGCACGGTGACGGAACTGCGGCTGGGCCCCCTGGACGCAGCGGACAGCACCCGCCTGGCCGAAGCGATCGGTGGACGATCGCGCACCATCGAGGAGCGGCGGCTACTCCACACGGCGACCGGGGGCTTCCCGTTGTACATCGTCGAAGCGATGCGGTCCGCGACCGACGGGGACGACGCGCTCTCGGTGGACGGTCTGTCGTCGGTGCTGCACCACCGCGTGGAGCAGTCGAGTCCGGCTGCGCGGGAGGTGGCGGGCCTGGCCGCCGCGGTCGGACGCGATTTCACGCTCGACTTGCTCACCACGGCAAGCGATCTCGGTGCGGTCGCGGTGGTACAGGCCGTCGACGAACTGTGGCGCCGGCGCATCGTCACCGAGTTCCGCGACGGTTACGACTTCGCCCACGACCTGCTGCGCGAGGCCGCGTACGCGACGGTCGGGCCGCCGCAACGCTGGCTGCTGCACCGGCGGCTCGCCCAGGCACTCGAATTGCTGCACCGCGACGACACCGATCCGGTGTCGGCTCAACTCGCCGAGCAGTACGCCCGCGGTGGGCGCCCGGATCGGGCGGTGCCGTATTACCGGCGCGCGGCCGAGATCGCGACCCGCAGGTTCGCATATGCCGACGCGGTCCGGCTGCATCGGCACGCACTCGCCCTGGTGCGCGAGCATCCGGGAAGCGGTTCCGCCGCACGGGAACTCGCGATCCTCGAGGCACTGGCGGCACCGCTCAACGCCCGCTACGGCTATTCGTCCCCCGAACTGCAGCACACCCTCGAACGTTCGATCGAGCTCGCCGACACGCTGGGCCGCACGGAGTCGACGATCGTCGGTCTCGTCGGGCTCTGGTCGTCGCGGTTCGTCCAGGGCGACACCGCCGGAGCGCATCGGGCGGTCACGCGCGCATTGACACTGGTGGAACCCGGAACCGAACTGTGCGGGTCGGCGCACTTCGCGTACGCGGGCTCCGCGGTGAGTCTCGGCCGGCCGGCCGAGGCGCTGGGGCATTTCGCGCTGGCCGCCGAACTCACCGCAGGCGCGCATTCGTGGACCGTCGGTACCCGCCCGGACGTGCACGGCTGCGCGTGGGCGGCACATGCGCACTGGCTGCTCGGCGACGACGACGCCGCGCGCACGCGCTGCCGGGAGGCGATCACGCTGGCCCGCCGCAGCGAGGACCCGTTCGTCCTGACCATCGCGCTCGCGTACGGCGCGGTCACCCGGCAGTTGTGCGGGGACCGGCCCGAGTTGCGCGAGACGGTCACCGAACTGCGGGAACTGTGCGACCGGTACGACTTCGCGTACTACCGGGAATGGGGACTGATCCTCGACGGCTGGTCCCGGACCGGCGGTGACGGCATCGGCAGGGTCCGGCGCGGGATTGCCAACCTGCGGGCGGCAGGTTCCTTCGCCCGGATGCCGTACTGGCTGACGCTGCTGGCGGACCTGTACCGCGAGAGGCCCGGCGACGCGCGCGCGACCCTCGACGCGGCGACGGTCGCCGCCCGGGCACGCGACGACCGGTGGTGGCTGCCGGAGGTGATGCGGATGCGCGCCGCATACGACGCTCCCCCGGACGCCGTGGCGCGACTGCGTGCTGCGGCGAGGTTGGCGGGCGAGCACGGCAGCGTTGCCCTGGTGCGTCGCTGCGACCGCGACCTCGTCGGCCTCGGCGTTCCGCCCTCGCACTGACCGGCGCGTGCCGGGCGAACGCTGCGCGAACGCCGCCTTCCTACCGTCGGAAGCAGCATGAGAAACACGCGAGAGGAGTTCGCGATGACCACGACAGCCACCCCCACCGGCACCTCGTTCGACGACCTGGCCGCGGGGCTGCGCGGGGAACTGATCACCCCGACGGACCCGGGCTACGACCAGGCCCGTGCCGTCTACAACGCGATGATCGACAAACGGCCCGCTGCGATCGCACGGTGCCGCGACACCGTCGACGTCATCGCCTGCGTCCGGTTCGCCCGGGAACGGGGCCTCGAGCTCGCGGTCCGCGGCGGCGGGCACAACGCGGCCGGGCTCGGCGTGTGGGACGGCGCGCTGGTCGTGGACCTGTCGGCGATGCGCAGCACCACCGTCGATCCGGAACAGCACACCGTCCGGGCGGACGCGGGATGCGTGTGGGGCGACGTCGACCATGCGACGGTCGGGTTCGGGATGGCCACGCCGTCCGGGTTCCTGGCATCCACCGGGGTGGCCGGTCTGACGCTCGGCGGCGGCATCGGCTATCTGACCCGCCGGTTCGGCCTCACGGTGGACAACCTGCTCGAAGCCGATGTCGTGCTCGCCGACGGATCCTTCGTGAAGGCAAGCGAGAATTCGCACAGCGACCTGTTCTGGGCCCTGCGCGGCGGGGGCGGGAACTTCGGGATCGTCACCTCGTTCACGTTCCGCTGCCACGACATCGGCGAGCACGGCACGATCATCGGCGGGCCGGTGCTCTACGACGTCGCCGACACCGCCGACGTGATGCGCTGGTACCGCGAACTGCTGCCGTCGTTGCCGGAGGAGTTGAGCGGCTGGATCGGCCTGATCACGGTGCCGCCCGCAGCGCCGTTCCCCGAGGAACTGTGGGGACGCGGGGCCTGCGCGATCGTCTGGTGCTACACGGGCCCGCACGACCGCGCCGACGAGGTGCTCGAACCGATCAGGGCGTTCGGGTCGCCGATGCTGATCGGCCTGCACGACATGCCGTTCACCGTGCTACAGAGCGCATTCGACGGACTGTATCCCGCTGGGCTGCAATGGTATTGGCGAGCGGATTTCTTCAACGAGATCTCCGATGCCGCGATCGACGTGCACTGCCGGTTCGGTGCGTCGCTGCCCACGGGGCATTCCACCATGCACCTGTATCCGATCGACGGCGCCGCCGCGCGTGTCCCCGAGAGCGCCACCCCGTTCTCCTACCGGGACGGCGGTTGGGCGGGGGTCATCGTCGGTGTGGATCCGGATCCGGCCAATGCGGAGCTCATCTCGCAGTGGGCCCGGGACTACTGGGAGGCCCTGCACCCGACGTCGGCGGGCGGCGCCTACGTCAACTTCCTGATGGAGGAAGGCCAGGACCGGGTGCGGGCGTCGTATCGCGGCAACTACGACCGGCTCGCCGCCGTCAAGGGCCGCTACGACCCGGACAACGTGTTCCACATCAACCAGAACGTGCGGCCCGCCACGGATTCGGGTGCTGTCGCCACCTGAACGCCGGAAGCTCCGGTGGACGTGACCGTCGAGGGATTTACTCACCGTGAGCGTTGACCTCGCCGGGACCGGCGGCGGGCCGATAGGCTCGCCGCAATCGTTTCCCGCACCCCGGAGGTCACCATGGGTCAGCAGTTCCCGGACATCGTCTCGGTCGAGTGGCTTCGCGATCACCTCGACGATTCCACGCTCGTCGTCGTGGACTCGAGCACCCATCTGACACTGCCCAAGGACGGGCCGTACTCGGTCGAACCCGGGCGGGCCACCTACGATTCCGCGCACATTCCCGGTGCCGTGTTCGCGGATCTGCTCACCGACTTCGCCGATCCCGATTCCGCCGAGGCGTGGACGGCGCCCGCGTCGGAGCGGTTCGCGGCCGCCTCAGGCGCGCTCGGCATCGGCGACGGCGTCCGGGTCGTCGTGTACGACCAGCACGACGGTTACTGGGCGACCCGCTTCTGGTGGCACCTCCGCCTCGAGGGATTCGACGACGTCGCGGTGCTCGACGGCGGCCTGCCCGCCTGGAAGGCCGCCGGCGCGCCGGTCACCGACACTCCTGTCTCGCCGACCCCCGTGACCTTCACCGCCCGGCGCCGCGACGACCTGATCCGGTCCACGCAGCAGGTGCGGGACGCGATCGACGACGACAAGACGGTCCTCGTGAACGTCCTCGATCCCGCAACCTACCGCGGCGACACCAGCACCTACGCTCGTCCCGGGCACATCCCGAGCAGCATCAACCTGCCGGTCGCGCGGATCCGGGACCCGGAGACGGGTCTTCTCCGGCCGGTCACCGAGCTGCGGGCGCTGTTCGAGGAGGCCGGCCTGCTCGATCCGGGAATCACCCCGGTGACGTACTGCGGTGGTGGCATCGCCGCGACCGGGGTCGCGCACGCGCTCGCTCTGGCAGGACGCGACGACGTCGCCGTGTACGACGGATCGCTGACCGCGTGGACCGCCGACGCATCGCTGCCGCTGACGGTGGGCGCCGATCCCCGGTAGCCGCCCAGGATTCGAGCGGGGCCGGTCCCCGTCAGCCGAGCGGGTTGCCGACGATGTTCGACACGATGCCGCGGATGATGCCCGTGCCGTCCTCGGTGCGCAGTTCGTCGTACCAGGCCTGGGTGACCTCGGGATCCTTCGCGTGGGTGACGTCGCAGCGCTTGCGGGCGCGCAGCACCAGGTCACCCGCGCGGGCGGTCCTGCGGTTCTGGTAGCGGATCAAAGCGTCCTCGACGCCGAGCGTGTTGGTCTGCAGTGCGATGGCCAGCACGACGGCGTCCTCCATCGCCGAGCAGCCGCCCTGGCCGATGTCGGGTGTGGTGTTGTGCCCGGCGTCGCCGAGCAGCGCGACGCGGCCCTTCACCCACGTGTCGAACGGGTCGATGTCGAAGATCTCGACGCGGTTGACCGCGAGCGGATCGAGCATGCCGATGAGCTTGTGCACCTGCGGCGCCCATCCGGAGAAGTACTCGGAGAGAACCTCTTTCGCCTGCGACCGGTCGTAGTCGAGCCCGGCGGGCAGCGGGACGTCGAAGAAGAAGTAGAAGCGCCCGCCGGCGATCGGCATGAGGGACACGCGCTTGCCGTCGCCGACGTAGGTCGTCCACTGGATGGCCGGGGCGATCGTTTCGTCGATGTCGACGAGCCCGTTGAAGTTGACGTATCCCGCGTAGCGCCGCTCCACGGATTCGTCGAGCACGTAGTCGCGGGTGCGGGACTTCGCGCCGTCCGCGCCGATGAGGATGTCGCCGGTGGCGGTGCTGCCGTCCGCAAAGGTCGCGGTCACGGCGTCACCGTCGTCGGCGATGTCCACCATGCGCTTCCCGAGCCGGATGTGTTCGAGGCCGAGTTCGTGCATGAGCATCGACTGGAGTTCGGCGCGCGACACCGGATACGGCCGCTGACCGGTCTGCTCGACGACCGGCCGGAGACTGAATTCGGTCATCGTCTCGCCCGTGAACCCGTCCCGGTAGGCCATGGTGTCCATCTGCCCGCCGAGAGCGGCGATCTGCTTCTCGAGACCCAGATAGTTCAGGCACTTGACACCGTTGGACCACAACGAGATCGCCGCGCCCACCGGCTTGTTCTCGACCACCTGCTCGTACACCTCGACATCCCAGCCGATGCGCCGCAACGCGATTCCCGCACTGAGTCCGCCCATTCCGGCGCCGATGATGATGGCCTTCACCCGCATTGCTCCTCACGTCGACTACGCCGATCACCGTATGGCGCTCCTGTAACACTGATTCGACACGCGTTTCACGGACGTGTTACGCCCGCCCGACCGTGGTGGTCGGGGTCGCGATCTCACCGATCCCCATCGTCGCCACCATCAAGGTCGCCATCGAACTGCTGATCGTGTTGGCGGGCAGGCAATGGCGCGCCCGCGGCGACGCATCGGTCCCGAAATGGATGCAGGCGATCGACCGGCTGAACTTCCCGAAGGCCACCGGTCTCGGCATCGCACTCTCGGCTGTCGATCCGAAGAACCTGCTGCTGTACGTCTCCGCCGGGCTGGTGATCGACACCGGCGGGCTCGGCACCGGCGAAGCCGTGGTGGCGCTGGTGATCTACACGGTGATCGCGGCATCGAGCGTGCTCATCCACGTCCTCGGGTACGCGATCGCGGCGCAGCGCTTGCGCGAACGGCTCGACACCCTTTGGCAGTCGCTCCGCGCGAACAATCACCAGGTGATGGCGATCGTGCTGGTGCTCATGGGCGCTGCGGTGATCGGGAAGGGACTCGGCGGTTTGTGACGGTGGGCGAAGGCGGTCGTGCCCAACTTCGATCCGCGCTCTGATCCGCGACTATTTCCGACGAAGGAGACCCCGGTGCAACCGTACCGAAATGTGAGAGCCCCGTGAGAGGAACATCACTCTCATTTCAAGAGTGAATTGCTATTGCTCTTGAAACAAGAGTGATAGACATGAAGCATGACGGAACGGGAAGCGGCCGACGAATCGGCACAATCGGCGACGGACGGCGAACTGGCCGCCCGTGCGGCCGAGGTCGTCGAACGTATCGAGGCACGTGACGATCGACTGGTTGCGATCGAGGACCTGCACGACGGCGCCGGGAGCATCCGCGCCGCACTCGAGACCGTCGGCGGGGTGTGGGCGATGTCGATCCTGACCGCTCTGCGTTCGGGTTCGATGCGCTACAGCGAGATCAAACGGTGCGTCGCCGGTGTCAACGACCGGATGCTCGCGCAGACGCTGCAGCGGTTCGTGCGCGACGGACTCGTCGAACGTCGCCCCGTCCCCGGGTCGGCCAGCCGCGAGGAATACGCGCTGACCGATATCGGTTTCGAAATATGTTCCGCGATAAGTGAATTCGTCTACGTGGTGATGAAGCTTGCGCCGCGGGTCGCCCAGGCCCGAGAGCGTCACGATGCCGAGCAGTCCGGCACGGACCCCAACTGACCGGCCGGTCCCGCACACCTCACCCCCCTCCACGCGCACAACAAGGAGCCACCTCATGCCCTCCATCGTCGTCATCGGTCCCGGTCGTCACGGCACCGCCATTGCAGCACTGTTCGCGTCCCACGGCGTGGATGTGACTCTCCACCACCACAATCCGGCCAAGGCTCGCGCTGCGGCGGAGATCGTCCGCGCGGTTGCCGCCGCCGGAACCACCGTCACCGTCGAGCCGGACCTCGTGTCCTCGGTTGCGCACAGCCAGGTGGTGGCACTGACCACGCTGTGGGATCGGCCCCAGCGGGAGGTCATCGGGAACCTCGGTGCGGCGCTGCAGGGAAAGGTCCTGCTCGACGTTTCCAACCCGCTCGACGTCACACCCCACGGCATCGTCCCGCGCCGTCCGAGCGAGGGTTCGGCCGGTCAGTTCGTCGCCACGCTACTGCCTTCCGGAACGGGCCATGCCAAGGCGTTTTCGAATCTTGCGACCGCTTTCGTCAACGAGGGCGCCGACCAGGACCCGCCCGCGGTGCTGCCCTTCCTGGCGGATTCCGAGACCACCGCGGAGGTCGTCCGGCCGTTGCTGGCGCAGACGGGATGGCTGCCGTGGCTGGTCGGTGACATCTCCCGATCCCGTGACCTCGAGATCGGCGGACGGTTCAACGACGTTCACGGCAGGTACGGGCGGTCCCGGCTCGACGCCGACGAGTTCCGGGCACTGGCCGGTGACGAACCGGTCTTCGCGCTCTGACCACCGACCGAGAGGACGTCGCCATGACCACATCGCAGACCACCTACCGCGCCGCCGTGGTGCGCAAATTCGGGCCGCCGGACGTCATCCGGATCGAGAACCTGCCGGTCGGTGAGCCCCCGCCCCCGGCGTCGTGCGGGTGGCGGTGCGAATCGGCGGGCTCAACCCGGTCGACGCCCGCATCCGCTCCGGCGCGTTCGGTGGCGCGGTCCCGCACGTGCCGGGCACGGAGTTCGCCGGCACCGTGGTCGCCGTCGGTGCCGGCGTCGGCGACTACACGGTCGGCGACGACGTGATCGGCTTCGGCACGCCCGGAGCCGACGCCGAACTCGTCGACACCGACCCCGGCCGGCTCGTGCACAAGCCCGCCGCACTGGACTGGGCCGTCGCAGGCGGACTGTCGGGCGTCGGTCAGAGCGCGGTCACGGCGATCGAGGCGACCGATGCGCGAGCCGGTGACGTCGTGGTGGTGCACGGCGCTGCTGGTGGCGTGGGGACGGTCCTGACCCAGCTGCTGGTCGCCGACGGCGTGACGGTGGTGGGCACCGCCGGCGAATCGAACCAGGACCACCTGCGTGACCTCGGCGCGACGCCCGTCGTCTACGGCGACGGCCTCGCGGACCGGATCCGAGAGGCCGTACCGGGAAGGGTCACCGTTTCGATCGACCTCGCAGGCACCGGAGAGGCCGGGGACGTGGCCACCGCTGTGCGGCGGTCCGGCGGTCGGGCCGTGACCCTGGTCCCGGAAACCGCGACCTCGCACGGGGTACCCCTCGTGCGGGTGCAGCGGTCACCCGAGAGACTCGACCGACTGGTGCACGCCGTCGTCGACGGCGCGCTGCGTTTGCCCGTGCGGACCGTCCCGTTCACCGACATCGTGGCGGCGCACCGCCTGCTTGACGCCAAGCACTCGCGCGGCAAACTCGTCCTGGACCTGTCGGGCAACCCGTTCCTCTGAGGTCTCGACGCGGCGCGCGGGTGGCCTGCCGTCACCGCGCACCGCCGGCCGGTATGGCGAAACCCACAGTCGAGGTCGTTCGCTGGGGTGGCGGTTTCGGGGGCGCGGTCGGTGATGATCGGCTCCGCCGGCGTCTCCCTCTGCGCGCCGAGCTTGTTCACGCGGTCCTGCCGGTACGACGCGGGCCGGTACTTGCGCGGCTGCGGCCGGGGCTCGAGCGTCGCCTGCGGAAGCTGTTGATCCGCGCTTTGATCCGCGGCTATTTCCGACGGAGGAGACCCCGGTGCACAGGATGCACCGGGGTCTCGTCGTCTGTGCGCTGGGTCTACCGAGGCGCTTTGCGCTCAGGGCTCTGCCGAAGCACTCAGGGATTCTTGTGCTCGATCTTCTCGTACTCGGCAACCTCGCCCGCATCGTGTGCGCGCTCCTCCGCCTCCTTCGCCTCGAGCTGCTTGGCGACCGCATCCTTGAGGGAGACCTTGACGGGCTCGGCGGCCTCCTCCTCGGCCCTGCGGATGCGCTCTTCTTCCCTCTTCTTGGCCGTCTCGGCGGCCCGACGCTTCGCGGCGGCCTCCTGATCGGCCTTCGCGATCTCGGCGGCCTTCTTCTGCTCGGCTTCCTTCTCGGCCTGCTTCGCGCGTTCCTGCGCACGCTCCCGCGCCTGCTGGACTTCCTCCTCACGATCGCGCCGTGCGGCTTCCTGCTCGGCGGCGGCCCGCTCACGCATCCGACGGAGTTCGGCGTCCGCGGCACGCTTCTCGGCCTCGGCCTGGGCATCGAGTTTCTCCGCGCGCTTCACAGCGTCGGCGTGTTCGGTGGCGCGCGCCCCGCGCATGGCGATCTCCTGGTCGTCGAGCACGCTGCCGACGATGCCGTCCAGCATGCCCAGCCCCCGCTCGTACATCAGGCGCGGCGGGGCGTCGGTGGGCAGGAAGAACCGCAACTGCTGTTCGATCAACCCGAGGGGGAACCGGGCGATCATGTACTGCAGTCGCAGGACGCTCTTGGGCACGGTGGTGAGGTTCATCGGCACATCTCCAACTTCGATGGGGGTACAGCTCCGGTAGGGAATGTCGGGGGTGTTCGTCAGCGATCCGGCCCGTCGGTCAGCGACCGATCGAGGGCTTCGGCCTTGCGACGTTCCTCTTCGGCCTCCAGACGTGCGCGTTCGGCGTCGTGGGAGGCGCGACGGTGGTTCTCGTCGGCGGCTGCGACCTCCGCAGCAGCATCCGTGACCTGGGCGTTCTCCTCGCGGCGTGCCTGCTGCTCGGCAGCTGTGGCCTGGCGGGCTGCGTCGGCCTGTTCCCGGACCACGTTCTCCTGGTATTCGAGTTCGGCGGCCTGTTTGCGGACCCGCGCCTCTCGCTCGGCCTGCGACTCGGCGGCCTCGGTCCGGTGCTGCACGGCCTCGCGTTCCTGCCGTCCGGCTTCGCGCACGGCGTCGAGTTGTTCGACCGCCTCTTCGCCCTCGGCTTCTGCCATGTGGGAGAGGGTGTCGGCCTTCCTGGCCTGCCGGGCCTGTTCCTGGTCGAGGCGGCCTTCGGTGGTGAGGGAATCGTTGCCGGTCAGAGCTCCGGCGACCTCCTTCGCCTTGCCGACCACGGTCTGCTTCAACCCGAGGCGTGCCTTGTCGGATGCGCTGTCTTCGGCCACGCTGATCTCCTTCCGTACGGGACACGAAGGGGACGGTCCCGCGGGAAGGGGTAGCCCGGCGCGGTCGGCTTCAATCCTCGAGAAGCTCGAGAGGGTGGATGTGCGCGCCGACGAGGTCGACGAGATCACCAGGACCTCGTCACCCAGGACCTCGCGATTCGTCTCGACCGAAGCCGCACCACCCGATACTGCGCGACGCATCAGCATGTCCATGAGAGTGCGCAGCGCCTGGTCGACTAATACAGGGCCGTGTGGCAGATCGTCTTTCCTCAGTCGCACCACCGCTACCCGGCCGCGGGCATATCCCGGCTCTTACACTGGACGACAAGGACTTTCGAGTCTGCGCGATGTCAGTAGCCGAAATCGTATTCAATTGCCACCGTCCACCCTGGTACTCGACGCTGATGTCCGTCGTCCACGACGGGCGGAAGCTGAACACCTCGTGCTTGATGGTGACGTCTTACCGACCGTTTCGGAACGACTTCCGCGTGCAGGGTCCCGCAACCCACCGGTGGGAATCCGGTTGGTTACGAAATCACTCCTCTTCTTCGATGACGTGAACCGCGGCTTCCTCGGCCGACGCCGCTCCCCCGTCGATTCCGGCGTCCCCGGCCCACAGCTCGGATTCTTCGTCGCTGCCGAGTCCGTCGTCGTGGGCCACGAGTCGGCCGGCGCGTCGGTCACCGACCTCACCCATGTAGCGCTGCCCCGGTATGACCGCGTCGACGTCCGGTTCGGAGGTGTCGAACGCGGGGTCCGGTTCTTCGGCCGAGATCCGGTGCGCGAGGCTGCCGCCGTAGCGCACCTCGTCACCGGTCGTCCCCGTCGCGTTCATCGCCAGCGGCCGCTCGGGCGGTGAATAGCCCTCGTCGAGCATGTCGGCGACACCGCGGTCGTCGAGCGTGTCCTCGGGTTGAAGCTGATTGTCCTCGTCGACGCTGTACTCACCGCCGTACCCGTCGTCGCGTGCGTCGTCGATGTTCATGAGTCCAACGATGCCCCTACGACCCCCTTCGTGCATACGGATCGGTACCGAATAGCCAGGGATACGCTCCACGATCCCGGGGTACACGTCAGGATTGAAAGGCAACCCACCACGGGAGGAAGCATGATCCTTCGCCGAATCGCCCGACCGATGCTCGCATCGATCTTCATCGCCGGGGGTGTCGACGCCCTCCGCAGTCCGTCGGGGAAGGCCGACGCGGCACAACCCGGCCTCGAACAGGCCCTGGCGATGCTGCCGAACTCGGTCACCGAGCGCATTCCCGACAATCCGGAAGTGCTCGTGCGAGTCAACGGTGCCGTGCAGGTCGGGGCCGGCGCGCTGCTCGCCGTCGGTAAGGCGCCCCGGATCGCGTCGCTGGTTCTGGCCGGCACGCTGGTACCCACCACGGTCGCGGGACACGACTTCTGGAACGTCGAGGATCCGGCCAAGCGAGCGATGCAACGCACGCAGTTCATCAAGAACGTCAGCCTGCTCGGTGGCCTGCTCATCGCCGCCGCCGACACCGAGGGCAAGCCGTCGTTGGGCCGGCGAGCCGCCCGGCACGCGCAGGAGAAGGTCGTCGCGGTGTTGCCGAGCCACCACGCCGAGAACAAGGA
>NZ_JADZGH010000222.1:8263-9765 GCF_015865005.1 Rhodococcus sp. CX | reverse complement strand
CGCGCTCGGGGACGGTCTGCACGCGGTCGGCGAACGTGTCCGTGCGTTGACGGGCGATGCAGCCGAGCTCGCGGAAACCGCCCGTGGCCAGGGAAGTCATCTCCTCGAAGTCGCGAAGGACCGCGCCCCGGTCATCGCGGAATCCGCGCGGGAACGCGGTTCCGGTCTCGCGGAGGTCGCCCGGGAGCGCGGCGCGGAACTGCTCGAGGTCGCCCGCGAGCGTGGGCCCGAACTCGCCGAACTCGCCCGGGAACGCGGCACCGAACTCGCCGAACTCGCCCGCGAGCGCAGCGCCGAACTCGCCGAACTCGCCCGCGAGCGCGGGCCCGAACTTGCGGAGACGGCGCGCGGCCGCGGCCTCCGGTGGTGGGAGACGGCGCGCGAACACGGAACGGAATGGGCACACATCGCCGAGGAGCAGGCCGCGCTTCGGGCCCGGGAAGCCCGCGCGCTGGCCGAGGAGGCGCGCGAACGACGGCACCACCTGGCCGGCTGACCCCGGCTGATTCTGCACAGCGCCGCGGACGGCACTAGACTTCTCGGGCAATTCTGTCGACGCCCGCACGACGCGCCGACACATCACGACCCGAGGAGACCCTTTGCCGTCCGACGGCCTGTCGCACCCTGATCACGAGCGTGAGCAGGCATACCTGTCGATGCTGTACGGGCATCTCGATTCGCTGCGCGAATACGCACAGACCCGGCTCGGTCGGGTGCTGCTCGAGACCGGCGGCACGCCCCAGGCGCGCAGCGAACGCGAGTCGTTCACGCAGATGTACACCGAGGACCTCGCCAAGTACGACGCCGCCGAGCACGGGTTGTGCTTCGGCCGCATCGACGTGCGCAACGGCACCGACGGGTCCCATCCGGGTGACGTCGACGGGGGCAACTCCGACGGGATCGACGACACCGAGGTCCGGTACATCGGCCGTCTCGGAATCCTCGACGAGGCCAACGACTTCGAGCCGCTGCTGCTGGACTGGCGGGCACCGCTGGCGCGGCCGTTCTATCTCGCGACCCCGGCGGCACCGGAAGGTGTGATCCGCCGCCGTCACATCCGCAGCCGCGGGCGCACCGTGACGGCGCTGAACGACGAGTACCTCGATCTCGAGGTTGCGCAAGCGCACGGCACGACGACTCCGGCGGGCGGTGTCGCGGGCGAATCGGCGCTCCTCGCGGCGTTGAACGCGGCCCGTACCGGTCAGATGCACGACATCGTCGCCACGATCCAGTCCGAGCAGGACGCCATCATCCGCTCCGAACACAAGAGCGTCCTCGTCGTGCAGGGCGGTCCCGGGACCGGCAAGACCGCGGTCGCCCTGCACCGTGCGGCGTACCTGCTGTACACGTACCGCAAGCAGCTCGCGAAGGCGGGCGTGCTCATCATCGGCCCGAACTCGACGTTCCTCGACTACATCGGCCAGGTGCTGCCGTCGCTCGGTGAAACCGGCGTGCTGCTGTCCACGATCGGCGACCTGTATCCGGGTGTGCGTGCCGAGCTC
>NZ_JADZGH010000222.1:1856-8253 GCF_015865005.1 Rhodococcus sp. CX | reverse complement strand
GGCCACCGGGCAGATCAAGGGTTCGCTCGACATGGTCGACGTGCTCAAGAAGGCGGTGCGGGACCGGCAGGAGGTACCGACGAAACCGGTGCCACTGATGTTCGACTCGTACCGCATCACGCTCGACCGCAAGACCGTCACCCGCGCGCGGGGCCGGGCCCGGTCGTCGCGGCGTCCGCACAACCTTGCCCGTCCGATCTTCGTCTCGGCGGTGATCGAGGCGCTCGCCGACCAGCTCGCGGAGCTGATCGGCACGAATCTGGTCGACGGCGGGAATCTGCTCAGCCGCGACGACATTGCCGACATCCGCTCGGAGATGCGTGCCGATCCGGACATCCTCGCGGCGATCGACGCGCTGTGGCCGCAGCTCACCCCGCAGCAGGTCCTCACGGATCTGCTCGCGTCCCGGGAGCGGCTCTCCTCGGCGGCTCCGGCGTTGACCGCGGAACAGATCGAGCTGCTGCACCGGCCGCGTTCGGGTGGCCGGTTCAGTGCCGCAGACGCGCCGCTGCTCGACGAACTGGCCGAGCTGCTCGGCGTGGACGATGCCGCGGACCGGGAACGGGCCGCGCGGCGGTGGCGGCGGCAGATCGCCGACGCCCAGGGTGCGCTGGACATTCTCACCGGATCGGCACCGCAGGATCTCGAGGACGACCTCGACCCCGAGCTGCTGATGGCCTACGACCTGATCGACGCCACCCAGCTCGCCGAGCGGCAGGATCTGCGCCGGCACGAGACCACCGCCGAGCGCGCCGCCGGGGACCGCACCTGGACCTACGGTCACGTGATCGTCGACGAGGCGCAGGAGCTGTCGGCGATGGCCTGGCGAATGCTGATGCGGCGTATCCCGAATCGGTGGATGACCGTGGTCGGCGACACCGCACAGACCGGCGATCCGGCGGGCAGTTCGTCGTGGCAGCGGATCCTCGAACCGTATGTGGCGAACCGGTGGCGGAAGGCGGAGCTGACCGTCAACTACCGCACCCCGGCGGAGATCATGCAGGTGGCGCACTCGGTTCTCGCTGCAATCGACCCCGAGCAGGTGCCCCCGCGGTCGGTGCGCGAGTCGGGTTTCGCGCCGTGGGCACGGCACGTCGACGCCGACGATCTCGCGGAGGCGGTGCAGCAGACGCTCGCCGCGCAGGACGGCCCGGGCCTGACCGCGGTGATCGTGCCGCATCGGCTGGCGACCGAGTGGGCGCATCTCGAGGGGCCGTCGGTCCGGGTGGCGACGGTCCGGGACGTCAAGGGCCTCGAGTTCGACGAGGTGCTGCTCGTCGAACCGTGCGACATCCTCGACGAGTCGCCGCGCGGCCTCAACGACCTCTACGTCGCGCTGACCCGTGCGACGCAGCGACTGGGCGTGCTGCACACGTCGGCGCTGCCGGAGGTGCTGGACGGACTGCACGAACCTGCCGAATGCTGATCGCCGCGCCCGCACAGGATCCGCTGCCGAGGTTTCGAGATCATTTCGCGACCCCGGCACGGTAGGTTGCGAGCGGACCGGCGGGGGATGCGTAAGGAGGCGCGGTGGTTGACAACGCGAGGTGGTACGGGCCGCGGCGCGGCGCGTCCCGCCGTGTCCGGGTGCTGCTGGCCCCGATGCTGCTGATGGCCGCCGCCTCCGCGAGTGCGGTGGCGTGTTCGTCGGCGACCGCGTCGGACAGCGCCGCGGAATCGTCGATACCGGTGGCAGCCTCGTCGTCCGTGTCGGTCACGACCGCACCGCCGTTGCTCGACGAGCGGGGTGAGCGCCTGAAGGAAGCGCTGGGCGAGGCGGGTCTGGCGTCCGGGCTCACGGACGGGACGGTGCTGGCGGTCGCGCGGGGGTTGTGCGATCAGGTGGCGGCGGGTGTCCCCGAGGAGCGGATCCTCGACACGGTCCGGCCGATCGCGACGTATGCGGCTTCGGTGTCCGGAACGGCGTTGTCCGGCGACGACGCGGCACGGCGGTTCGTGGAGACCACGGTGGGTAGCTACTGCTGACCACCCGCACGCGTGCCACCGCCCGCCCCGGACGATCCGGAGCGGGCGGGAGCGCAGGTCAGCGGACGGTGTGGACGATCAGGACGTCGGAAGTCGACTTGCGGGCGACATCCGAGGGAACCGAGCCGAGGAGACGGCCGGTGATGGTGTTCAGGCCGCGGTTGCCGATGACGATCAGGTCGGCTTCGAGTTCCTCGACGAGGGCGAGCAGCGACTCGACGGGCGCTCCCACGACGGCGCGTTCGACGACGTTCTTGGCGCCGGCGACGATGGCCTTCTCGCGTGCGGTGCGCAGGATCTCGTTACTCGGCGCGGATCCGGTGACCTGGTACGCGTCGGCGCCGAGCACGTCGGCGGCGTGGGCGGTGTCCTTGGGATCGGCTGGGTAGTAGGCGCACGCGATGACGAGGCGGGCTTCGGAGTCCCCGGCGAGAGCGGCTGCCTTCTCCACGGCCCGGTACGACGACTCGGATCCGTCGGTTCCGACGACAATGGTCCGGTAGGCGCTCATTCAATCCTCCATCGATACGGGTAATCGGTTCCGGTCGAGGTGATCTTGATAAGAGTCCCCCGACTGCGTCGACAGTAACCGGCTGATCGGTACGGATGGTGTGTTTGGGGCAGATGCCACACCTGCCGCGGTCTGCGCCGGGAACCACTCACAGCGGTTGATGTTACCGCGCGTCACCGTAACGTGGACCGAACAGCGTGGCGGGGAAGAGCCCCGAGTCGGTGATCGTGTCGCGCCACGGCAGCGCCAGGTCGAGGAGCCGCTCGACATCCGATTCGCCGAGCGCCGCCCACGGTGCCGCCGCGAGGTCGTCGGTCAGGTCTTCGACGAGCTCGCGAACCTCGAAGCCGTCCCCGGTCAGCTCACCGCGCCGGTCGAGCAGTCCCCGTGCGCGCAGTTCGGATGCGGCACCCGCCCATTCGTCCTCGGTCCAGCCGCGGCGGCGACGCGCGTACTCCTCACTGAACCCGATCCCGCTGACGGTGTGGGTGATCAGCGCCTCGAGGCCGTTGAGCCCCGCGGTCTGCAGGGCCGCCACGTGGCCGTCGCCGCGATACTCGCGCAGCAGGGTGAGGGCGTGCCACAGCACCAGGTGCGGGGCGTCGGGCCACGGCATGTCCGCGTGCGCGGCGTACAGCGGCCGACCGTCCGGTCCGGGGATCGCCCGGGCCGCGGTTGCGGCGAGTTCCGCGGCCTCCGCCATCTCCGCCGACGCGATCACGTCGGCGCCGAGCAGTCGGCGCAGCGCGGCATCGACACCGGCGACCCGGGCGGCCGCGACGTCCCGAGGGGCGGCGTCCTGCCAGGCCGCCGGGATCACGGACGCCACCAGCCGGGGACTGAAGTTGTAGAAGACGGCGGTGACGACCCCGGCGCCGACCGCGCCGAGCGCCGCGGACCGGGACGCGAAGTAGCGGACGCGTCCGGACGCGAGTCCGACGGCGCCGAGCGCCTCGTCGACCTCGGGTGCGAAGTAGACGAACGAGTGCAGCAGTTCGAGGGAGCGGGCGGCGCGGCCGGCGGCGTGGGAATCCATGAGCGGTAACGCTACTGGAGCCCGGCCGCGTCCATCCCGCGGAGTTCCTTCTTCAGATCCGCGATCTCGTCGCGCAGCCGGGCGGCGAGTTCGAACTGCAGGTCGCGGGCGGCCTGCATCATCTGGTCGGTGAGCTGCTGCACCAGGTCCGCGAGTTCGGCGCGCGGCATGGCCTTCACGTTCTCGCCCTCGTACACGCCGGAACTGACCGCGCGGCCGGCTTCGCCCTGGGCGCGCCGGCCCCGGGAGGCGTTGCGCCCGGATCCCGCGACCTCGACGGAGTCGTCGGCCTCCTCGTACACCTGGTCGAGGATGTCGGCGATCTTCTTGCGCAGCGGCTGCGGATCGATGCCGTGTTCGGCGTTGTAGGCGATCTGCTTCTCGCGGCGCCGTTCGGTCTCCTCGATGGCCCGCGCCATCGAATCGGTGACCTTGTCGGCGTACATGTGAACCTCGCCGGAGACGTTGCGGGCGGCACGGCCGATCGTCTGAATGAGGCTGGTGGTGCTGCGCAGGAAGCCTTCCTTGTCGGCGTCGAGGATCGCCACCAGCGACACCTCGGGCAGGTCGAGACCCTCGCGCAGCAGGTTGATGCCGATGAGCACGTCGTACTCGCCGAGGCGCAGCTGGCGCAGCAGTTCGACGCGACGCAGGGTGTCGATGTCCGAGTGCAGGTACCGGACCCGGATGCCGAGCTCGAGCAGGTAGTCGGTGAGGTCCTCGGCCATCTTCTTCGTCAGCGTGGTGACGAGGACACGTTCGTCGCGGTCGGCGCGTTCCCGGATCTCGTGGACCAGGTCGTCGATCTGCCCCTTGGTCGGTTTGACGACCACCTTCGGGTCGACCAGACCCGTGGGCCGGATGACCTGCTCGACGAACTCGCCGCCGGCCTGCCCCAGCTCGTAGGGTCCCGGGGTCGCGGACAGATAGACGGTCTGGCCGACGCGCTGGGTGAACTCTTCCCAGGTCAGGGGCCGGTTGTCGACGGCGGACGGCAACCGGAACCCGAATTCGACGAGGTTGCGTTTGCGCGACATGTCGCCCTCGTACATCGCCCCGATCTGCGGCACGGTGACGTGCGATTCGTCGATGACGAGCAGGAAGTCCTCGGGGAAGTAGTCGAGGAGGGTCGCGGGCGCGGAACCGGCGGCGCGGCCGTCGATGTGCCGCGAGTAGTTCTCGATGCCCGAGCAGAAGCCGACCTGCCGGATCATCTCGATGTCGTACTGGGTGCGCATCCGCAGCCGCTGCGCCTCGAGCAGTTTGCCGCGGTTCTCGAGATCGGCGAGGCGCTCCTCGAGTTCGGCTTCGATGTCGCGGACCGCGCGTTCCATCCGTTCGGGACCGGCCACGTAGTGGGTAGCCGGGAAGATCCGCAGGGAGTCGACCTTGCGGATGACGTCCCCGGTGAGCGGGTGCAGGTAGTAGAGCGCGTCGATCTCGTCGCCGAAGAACTCGATGCGCACCGCGAGTTCCTCGTAGGCGGGGATGATGTCGACGGTGTCGCCCTTGACCCGGAACGAGCCGCGGGTGAAGGCGAGGTCGTTGCGGTCGTACTGCACGTCGACGAGCAGTCGCAGGAGCGCGTCGCGCGGCACCTCGACCCCGACCTCGAGCTGGATCGAGCGGTCCAGATAGGACTGCGGGGTACCGAGGCCGTAGATGCAGGACACCGACGCGACCACCACGACGTCCCGGCGGGACAGCAGCGCCGAGGTCGCGGAGTGCCGCAGTCGTTCCACGTCGTCGTTGATCGACGAGTCCTTCTCGATGTAGGTGTCGGTCTGCGCGATGTACGCCTCGGGCTGGTAGTAGTCGTAGTACGACACGAAGTACTCGACGGCGTTGTGCGGCAACATTTCCCGCAGTTCGTTGGCGAGCTGCGCGGCGAGGGTCTTGTTCGGCGCCATCACCAGGGTGGGCCGCTGGACCCGTTCGATCAGCCACGCGGTGGTCGCCGACTTGCCGGTGCCGGTGGCGCCGAGCAGGACCACGTCCTTCTCCCCCGCCTTCAGCCGCCGCTCGAGTTCGTCGATGGCGGCCGGCTGGTCGCCTGCCGGCTGGTGGTCGCTGACCACCTCGAACCGGGCCGCGGTCCGTTCGATCTCGCCGACGGGCCGGAACTCGGAGTGCGCGACGACCGGATGCTCACTTGCGAACGCCATGCAGACCAGGGTAGGCGGTGCCACCGACACCGTCGGGTTTCGATACCCGGACATCCGGAGCACGGGCGGTAGCGTTCTCCCCATGTCCGCCGCGAAGCTGCACCACGTGAAGACCGAGACGTTCGATGTCGACGCCCGCACCAACACCGACCCGAAGGGTTTCGTGCGTCCGGTCGACGAGTATCGGGTCGAACCGTGGGGCCTGTACATGGCACGGCCGGCGGATCATCCGGAGTTCGGCTATCTCGAATCGTGGCTGCTGCCCGAGCCGGGGCTGCGCGTGTCGATCTTCCACTTCCGCCCTGGGTCCGAACGCGACCAGGACCGGTACATCGACGTGGGCGATTTCTGGGCCGAGGGATCGGTGTGGCATTCCCGCGATCACTATCTGGACCTGGTGGTGCGGACGGGCCGGGGCACCACCGTCGAGGACGTCGACGAGTTGTTCGCCGGGGTCGCGGCGGGCCTGCTCGAGCCCGAGGACGCCGAGCGCGCCGTGCACATCGCGCTCGCCGCGGTGGACGGCATCGCCGCGCACGGCTACGACCTCGACGCCTGGCTCGCCTCGCGCGGGATGCCGCTCACCTGGCGGTGACCCCGACTGCCGCCCCGGGTCCTACGCGGTCCAGCCGGTGGCCTCGGCCCACTCCCACGCCCGGTGGTAGGCGCGATCGAACCAGGGTGCCTTCGCCTCGTCGT